>NZ_JBSRZI010000021.1:0-49463 GCF_054057495.1 Mucilaginibacter sp. UYNi724
AAACGCTTTTACAGCTCTCGCTGCTATCGTTCGCCAGCTAATTGCCTGGTCAATTTGCCACGGAATCAGGTGGTCAACATCCCCGGAATATCAAGATTATTGGCTAAACAGACAATTTTCGGTTCCTCGGGATTATTGATATCTAATGAAAAGTCATTGCCACTCAAAACATAATACAGTTGAGGGGAAGATAATCTCGCAAGACTTATCTTCGCACTTGCAATCTGTCCTTCCAACTGTTCATAGGCTTCGTTCTTCCATGCTGATACAAAAGGATTGATCAGAACTTCGATTTCAGGCTCCTGAAGCAAAACCTCAAACAAATCTTTATACTCTACCTGTGCCAGTTCAATTACATGGGGAAGTGTACAATAGCGTCCATTCTCATACTTCTTTAAAAACCACATAATGGCGGTAATAAAATTGATCGGAGATTCAACAAAAAAGTCGCCCTGTTTCTTTATCCATTCCCGGTTAAGGCCCAGCATTATTGTACGGCTGGAATCAATGGCATCAGTAATATCAAACATGGTATGCGGTTCTAAGGGATTAGCGCGGTGCATGATCTGTTCCAGGTTAATGATATATTGAACAGGTTTTACTTTATAAAGGTGACCGTATTTCAGTAACGCATTGTAAACGATTTTAGTCAGGTCGTCATATTTAAAATCATAGACCAACATGGTAAATCCTTTCTGTATATGCTGTGTAATAATATGACGGATAACAAAGTAAGATTTACCGGAACCAGGGCTTCCGCCGATTAATGTTCCTCTAAATGGATTGATGATATTGATCCAGCTTTTACGGATTTTCCCTTTAAGATTATATATAGCCGGCAGATTTATGGAGTATTCATTTTCAAGTAACCGCTCCTCCTGTGGGAATGATTCATTTTCTTTATTAAATATGTCTTTGCCCAAGTTTAATTTAATCATTCTGAATAACAAGCTGCCCCCCGACATGATGAAGAAATACCCTAAAGTTGACAAGCTTATATACAATAGAGCAACCGTATTAAAAGGATATTTGATACCTAATATCAGATTGCTGATAAAGTAGAGTACCAAGCCTGACAAACAGTAAGTGACTATCGTTCTAATTCTGATCATTTCATCTTTTTTGCCCCTGCTTCCTATTAGTGATGCCAATAATAAAATCAGGGCTGATAGTTTTGCATATAAAACCGTTTTAAATATTGCCATTTTAGTTAGCGGCAATAACACATGGTTTATAATTGGCTTATTCAGTCCCCAGGCTTCAAAAGCCGGGTAGCATGATAAGTAAAAATGCACCATCAATACCGCTAAACTCAATAACCTTGTAAAGTCAATTATCTTTCTAAGGGCTTGTTCATTTTCTCCAGTTTGCATAAAATATAAATTAAAGTGAATGACCTTTTCGTTTCTTTTTCCGTTTGTTTTGGGTAAGGCGTCCTATGGCGGCCATGTCCTGTTGTTCTTCTTTAAACAACATATCTAATATAGATTCACCACCACTGTTAGATTGGGAGCCTGAAATATTGTCAGTAAAATTATAAGACGGATTTACCTTATCCGTTTCCTTTTTAAAAGTTCTATTATCATTTTTGAACCATCCTGCAAGTGAAGCAGCACTATAAGTTTTCCCTAAATCGCTGCCGTTAAATACTGCTTTCGATTTATGATCCACGAACGTTATTCCATATAAATGACCTTCATCATTTTGCCGGAATATTACCTGGATGCCCTCGTTTTTTAATTGTTTTTGAAAGGCGGATTGCGACATTGGTTTCAATAATGCCTTATCAATTGTTGTTTTTAATTGTTCTTTTAATGGCTTCCTGAGCATTTCATTTAACCGAAATCTTTCCTCCAAAGCTTTCATAGTTGGCTTTCCGTATATGCTGCTTGCCTTAATTGGTACGCCAATTTTGTTGCCTTTCCCATCCAAAACCCAATATACCAACCCGTTTTTTTCGTACATTCTTGAATCTTTAGACCCCCGGTCTGCGGTAATATTATACTGATTCAGTACTGCGTTAAGTTCTGGGATGCTGGTAAATTTATATGCTCTTACTAGCTCCGTTACGACATTAGTAATAGATCTTTTTAATTCCGACTTGCCATAATCCACCTGTTCAAGAGGTTTGACTATAAGGTTTTGTTGTTTACCCTGATCCTCCGCCTTTACAAGATTGTAGGTTAATTCAACTTGCTTTCGCGCATCTTCTGATGCCCTGTTGGCAAGTAAATGAAAGCTGATTCGCTTACCATCTGGTTCGATGTTAGTTGTTACTAAATGTAAATGTGGATGTCCGGCATCGTAATGTTGATACACTAAATAGGGTTGTTTTCCAAACCCTAAACCATCCATGTAATCATCTGCGATTTGCTGAAGAATGTCCTTATCTAAATTTTCATTCACGGCAAAGTTCAAAGAAACATGCAATGTATTGACAAGGGTACGCTCATTGCGCTTTGTCAAATCCGCTAACCTTTGCAACTTATCATTGAACGATAAATCGACTGGATCTTTGAGATAGCCCTGTGCTAAAATCAATTCAGCTTTACCCAGCCGTACCTTATGCTCATTGTAATTTATTGCACCGATGATACTTCTTCCGGTTTTAATTTTTGCGACCATAATTCAGAGAAACTTTGCATACGTTCTTTGATTTGCCCTATTGACGGATCAACCTTGCTACCAATAATAGAAAGGAGATTAGACCATAACCGGTTATCGGCATTACCGTGGGCACTGTTTATTTGACGGACTGCCTGGTTAAGATTATTCCCGATTGCATTCAATTCTTTCCGCAGCAAGGCCAGTTCTTCAAGCATATCATCCATTGATTTATCACGGTAGTTCATAACCACCGGTTTGCCTAATAGAATGCTACGGGCATATTCACTAAGCTTGTTAAATCTTGTCTTTTTAAATGCGTTATAAATCAATTGATATTCTGTTGGCTTTAGTCTTGTAAGCAATGTTTTTGATCTGTTATTATCCTGATTTTCCATAATTCTTATCGTTAAAAATTCGACCCCGGAGAATTTTTCCATAGCCCCGCACTGACTACGGAAGGAAGGGCAAGATTTCGTTTGTAATACAAACGTTTATCTTGCTGATTGCTATCAAGAGGCAATCTCCCCCTTTAAGACATCTTTTACTTGCCTGCATTCTGTGAAGACTGGTTGCTTTAAGACTTCTTCGATTTGGCATCCAGGAAGAGTTTTAAAGCATCAATATTTATATCCTTTAAAGAAACATCGTATTCCACACCGTATGACTTCATGCGCTTTAAAAGAGCCTTGGGAATCCAGACATTTAGCTGCGCCTCGTCCTCTTTAATTTCGGCATTTTGCTTTATCGGATTAACTTCCTGCAATGGCGTTTTGGGCGTTTCCTTTTTTAGTTTATCGGCTAAACCACCCAGCTTAACTTTATAATCTGTCATTGTAAACCTTTCTTTAAATAGTCAATAAAAAATGATATTGGGTTTAATACATTATTATGTATTTATGTAATTATGCACTGATGCGGTTAACGATTTCCTCTGCTAAAGATGTTATCTCTTCCTTCGCCTTAACGTCAGTCCCTTGAAGCACCCCAGCGGTGATTGATGATCGCGCTATGCTCACCCTATCATGGATCATAGTTTCCAAAACAGGTATTTCCATGCCCTTTAAAAGGTCGCTCACTTCTTTAGTTATACCTGAACGTGGCTTAATCATATTCATAACTATTCCGGCCTGAATTTCCGGCTGCCTTTCCTGCGCGTCTTTAACCAATGCGATAGTTGAACGTATAGCCATTACATCAAAAAAACCAGCTTTAGTAGGAATTAATATAAAATCAGAAAGGCTGAATAATTCAAGCAGCTTATTGGACAGGTATGGCGGTGTATCAACTATGATCAAGTCATAGTCCAAATTTTTTATTTCCTGTAGCTGATCGTTGCCCATTACGGCAAGACCAGGTAACTCGTCTTTAATATGATACAAGCTGCCTTGCAAATCCGTATCAACTAAAGCAACGTTTAGTTGATCTTGAAAACAAACTGCTAAATTCATTGCCAGTGTGCTTTTTCCTACGCCACCTTTTTGGTGTGCTACTGTGATGATCTTTCCCATTTTCTGTAATTCTAAATTGTTGTAAATACATAATGCTGCAATTGCATAATGCTGTAAATTTTTAAATACATAAAACCTCATTTGCAGGGTTCTTTAAATACATATTACTGTAATCCTATAATTCTATGAATGCAGATTTCTGTAAGTGCATAATCCTATAATTATGTATTGCTGTAAATACGTAAACGTGTAATTATGTATCGGGGAAGGCAATTCGTTTAGCTTCCTGCCGTTCTAATAATTTTGTGTTCTGAATTGTATTATCTACCCAGTCCTTGGCCAATACTTTCCAATTTTTTTGAGGTACACCCTTGACTGTTTTCCATTCCATATTTTCATGGTGCTGATAAAAACTTTGCGCATCAGGTAAAGCAAGGTTTTGTTGGAGGAAATAAATTGCTACATGATTAATCAGGGGAGGGACATTATAGCCCATTCCTTGATTGTTATAATCAGTCATTTTGTCATCGTAAATATTGATAACATCCTTAACCGCTACTATCCTCCGTTTGGCTTTCCTCTTCGACATAGGTTAATACTTTACAGTCATTGGACTTTGCATTAATTCCTCAATTTTGTCGGCATCGTAATAGGTTGTATTGCCTAACATGGTAAAAGGTATTTTACCATTGTCCCGCAATCGCTGTAACTTACCATGAGATATATTCAAAACTTTCCGTACTTCTATGGCTTTGAGCCATTTCTTAGTTTTGCCCCTAACCTGGTCTTTAAGGACAGATTTGAGTTCAGATAATAACAGGTCTTTAAATTCTAAAAGGTCGCCTACAGTAATTAACTGATCGCGGAATACCTTTCCATGTTTTTCAAAATGTAAAATGACTTTTTCCATAATCAATATTTTAATCCCACAAAATTGAACAGGAAGAAATTAAGTTTTTCACACCTTGTACATGAGGTAGGTGTTTTTTTTAGAATTTGATTTTAATTTTAAAGGTTACAATTGTGGACTAATTTCAAGTCAGCCCTACTTTCATTAATTTAAGAGATTGTTATATCTTTACGCTTTTATAGCCTATGAAAGACATCCTAAAAAGAAATAATGTTCGCGTTTTTGGCCAAGGCAAGAAACCGATGCTGTTCGCGCATGGCTACGGCTGTGACCAAAACGTTTGGACTTCTATTACCCCGGCATTTGAAAAGGATTATCAACTAATAGTTTTTGACTATGTAGGCTCAGGTGGTTCTGATCTGTCTGTTTATGATAAAGAGCGATACAGCACTTTAAAAGGTTATGCAAAAGATGTGCTGGAGATCTGTGATGCGTTGAGTTTAAAAGATGTAATTTTTATCGGACATTCGGTAAGCGCGATGATCGGTGTTTTGGCTGCAAATGACCGGCCGGAACTATTCAGCAAACTCGTCTTTCTTGGACCATCACCACGATACATTCATGATGAAGGCTATGTCAGTGCTTTTGAGCGCGACGACCTGGAAGGCCTTTTCGAGATGATGGATAATAATTACCTGGGCTGGTCACAAGCGTTGGCGCCGCAGATCATGGCTAATCCGGAGCGTCCGGAACTCGGCCAAACGCTAAGCAATAGTTTTTGCGCAACTGACCCGGAGATCGCCAAACAATTTGCACGCGTAACCTTTTTATCAGATAACCGAGCCGATCTCCAAAAGCTTACCGTGCCCAGTCTTACCTTGCAATGTGCAGAAGACATCATTGCCCCATCGGCGGTTGGAGAGTTCATCAATACACATACGCGAAATAACCAGTTGGTTATCCTAAAAGCCACCGGCCATTGTTCCCATATGAGCGCTCCAGAAGAAACTATCGAGGCAATAAAGTCATTTATTTAATTTAAAGCATTTGGCACCGCAGTTGGACCCGGAATTCTTAGCCTCGCTGATTGATGGTGAAACGCTTTACCATAACGCGCCTTGCGGTTATTTTTCCTGTTTGCCTGATGGTACATTCATTAAAATCAACCGTACCTTACTAAATTGGCTGGGCTACACAGAAGGGGATCTCATCGGCAAGGCCAGTCTCACAGACCTTTTTAGCAAAGGTGGTAAAATCTACTATCAAATGTTTCACTACCCCCTTATTCAATTAAAGGGTCAGGTAAATGAACTTAATTATGATATCCATCGAAAAGATCACTCATTTTTTCCAGCATTACTAAATACCAGCGCAATCAGGGATGTTAAAGGGAAACTACTGGCGATCAACATCATTGTGGCGGATATATCTGACCGAAAAAAGTACGAAGCTGAGTTATTGCGGGGTAGACAAATGGCTGAAGCGGAACGCAAGGAATTTGAGTTCGTGGCGAATTTTATTCCGGAGATGATTTGGACAGCGGAGGCCGATGGAAAAATCAATTATGTTAATAAACGTTTTTTAGATCATTTTAATGTGCGGCATGATCAATTAAACCAAGATTTGCTCAGCAGGGGTATTCATCAGGAGGATCGTAGTTTGGCATTGCGCCGCTGGGTAGGCGGAATCCGCGCGGAAGCGCATTTTGAGGTACAATTCCGGCTAAAAGAACGCTCGGGCGATTACGAATGGTATTTGTTAAAAGGTTCACCTTATCGTAACGAAACGGGTGAGATTACAAAGTGGCTGGGTTCATGTACGAATATAGATGCCCATGTGCGCGAACTGAAAAAGCGTGATGAATTCATTAGTATTACCAGCCATGAATTAAAAACACCGGTGACTACACTTAGGGCTGCGATACAAATACTTGGTCGGCAAAAAGATATGCCACCAATTTATCAGCAAATGATCAATCAATCAAATCGAAGCGTCGCGCGTATAAGCCAGTTTATTGAAGAACTGCTGAATGTCAATCGATTAAATGAAGGTCAAATTCAAGTAAATAAAAGGTCGTTTGATTTGCTGGAGTTGTCAGAGACTTGCAGATTGGATCTACAGGCGGCCACTACTACAAGGTTGGAACTGGTAGCAGAAGGCCGATTTATGATTATTGCCGACCCCGATCGTATTGAGCAGGTGATTGCAAATTTTGTAAACAACGCCATCAAATATGCACCGAACTCTTCTGCTATCCAAATGAAGCTGGTTAAACAAGATGCCTTTATTCGTTTTTCAGTTATTGACCAGGGGCTTGGTATAGCGTCGGAAAAACTGCCGCATCTATTTGAACGGTATTATCGTGCCGATCACGCCGGAACGCAATATTCGGGGCTGGGATTAGGCCTATATATCTGCGCAGAGTTAATTAAACGGCATCATGGCCAAATAGGTGTAGAAAGCATATTAGGCCAAGGCAGTGAATTTTGGTTCACCTTACCGCTTTAAATCATACAATACCGTTCTCATTATTGAGAGTTATAGCGTTTTAAAGTAACGCTTTGGAGTGAATTATAAGACAGAGAATTTCAAGATATTAATGGGCTTTGCCCCTAACCTGATCTTTAAGGACAGATTTAAGTTCAGATAGTAGCAGGTCTTTAAATTCTAAAAGGTCGCCGACAGTTATTAACTGATCGCGGAATACCTTTCCATGTTTTTCAAAATGTGAAATGACTTTTTCCATAATCAATATTTTAATCCCACAAAATTGAACAGGAAGAAATTAAGTTTTTCACACCTTGTACATGATGTAGGTGTTTTTTTGAAGAATTTGTTAAAAAATGGAAAGCCCTTTACAGTTTAGGTAAAGGGCTGTATCTTAAATCAGAATGGCCAATATTATTAAATTAGTATCAGTTAATCGCCTGTTAAATTAAATAATACTATGCTAAGTGTTCGGTAAGGAAACGCGCTACTTACTTTACGGCTTTATTTATCTCGGGTGAGTTATTTTAATAATCTTAATGATTTCCGTCTGCCACACCAATATCTAAATTTAGATTTATGTATTTGCAGATTTATGTAAATACATAAATCTGCAAATAAGAAGAACTCTAAGTTGTAGTTATAAAATTTTTACTCTTAGACCTACATTAACCACCGCACCGTCCAAAGGCGCATAAATATTCTTGAATTTAGGCGCAGTCAAACTGCCTGTGTAAATACTGCCCCATTTGGTTTGGCGCTGATCGGTCAAATTCTCGGCGTTGACAAAAATATCCAGGTGCTTCCACATCTTCTGTACCAATAAACCAAAGGTTACGTAGTCTTTGCCGGTCGTACCGTCTGATAATAACTGCGGCCCGGTATAAAAGCTTTCTGCCCCAAAACGGAAACTGCCCTCAATTTCATAAGTCGCATCAAAACTTAATTGATTTTTGGGCGTAAGTGTTTGCAGTGCGCTTACCCCGTTGAAATGTGTTTTGGTATCAGTGTAAGTATAGCCGACATAAAATACCAGTTCATCCATCACCAATTTGATATTGGTTTCCGCGCCCTGAGTGTTTAAATAACCGGGGGCGTTAATAAAACTATTGCTTTGTAGGATGAGCGGCCTGTCCACCCTTGTTGAAAAGAACAATTGGTTTACGTTAATAACCGCTTCATCGCCTAATGCACTGCGGTAATTCAGATCGCCGTTTAAACCATAGGATTGTTCAGCTTGTGTATTGCCGATGTTTAAGGGCTGAATATGCACATAGTCATCCTGTTCTACCTCGTCGTTGAATAAGGACGGCATTTTATAACCCAGTCCGCCGCCAATTCGGCTACTCAAATGGTCTGTGATCTTAAACAGCGCGTTTATTCTCGGCAAAATAAATAGACCCGATGATGGTGTGGCCGGTGCGGGGTTATTGATATCAAGGCGTAAACCGCTCTCTACAGAGAACCAATTATTTGCCTTGTAAGTGTTTTGTACAAAAGTCCCGATGGTAACCTGGTTATAGCTTAGGCTGTTTTGCGGGGGGGCTGCCGTAAAATGATCGGTGATCAGGTTGGCACCGGCAACCCAGGAAGCTTTTTCGCCATTACGCACATAGTTGACTTCACTGTACGAGGAAATCTGCCTGCCTTTAAAATCAAACGCGGGCCCGGCCAGATCCCGGTCAAAATAGCCGATCGTATTTTTGAAATTGATCTTGCTTTCTTCATCTATCTTATGGGTAAATGAGAGTTGTGTTGAAAAGCGGAATGATTTGTTTTGCTCAAAATATTGGTGCACATTATCGGGTTGACCGGAAATGACCTGCAAATCGCCACCCAAACGGTTCTCATAAGTGGTATTTACACCGAACCAGCCCGAATTATGTTCATTCATGTACAGGAATACTTTCGGGTTGATGGTAAAGCGTTTCGTTTGCGGTATCGCGCTTAGACCTGTATTCGACGGGTCATAAGCGCCATTGTAATTATAAGAACCAAAAATAGTTGTGCCGATATGTTTCCACTTTTGGCTGTAATAGCCGCTGGCATCTGCACCTTTGGCGCTTGTCCCATTTAATAAAAAAGTCAATTCAGGTTCTTTCTCCGGCACTTTGCTGATGAGGTTGACTAAACCTGCAATAGCGCCGCCGCCATATAAAGTCGAGGATGATCCTTTGATAAATTCTACTTGTCGTAGGTCCAGCGGGCTGATCTGTAATAAACTGAGATTACCCGAAAAGCCTGAGTACAAGGGCATCCCATCTTGCAGGAGTTGCGTGTACCTGCTGCCCAAGCCCTGGATACGGAAACTGGCGCTGCCGCTCACCGCTGAAGTTTGCTGGACGTGAATGCCAGTGGTTTCTCCCAGCAGCATTCTGATATCGCCGGGACGCATGGTGCTTTTTTCGTCCAGTTCTTCTAAGGGCAACGCCTCTATACGCGTTGGGATATCCCGCAGGTTCTGGTTGGTTCGGGTGGTTTGTATGGTTACTTCTGCCAGTTCACCGGTTGATGGTTCCAGGTTAATGGTCAATACCTGATCGGGAGTTTGTATTGGAAAGCTGTAAACCTTTTCGCTTTTGCCAAAACCCACATAGGTGATCTCAATCTCGAATTTACCGTTAGGTATATTAGGAATAGTCAATAAGCCGCTGGTATCAGCGCTTATGCTGATCTTTAGGTCAGGAATGGTCGCGGTCGCGCCTTTCAGCACCGCTTTGGTCTGGTCGTTGAATACTTTCGCTCGGAATGTATTCTGCGCTGATACCAAATGTGCCAGCAGCACAAAGGATATCAGCATGAAAAATCTTTTCATGTATATATGAATATGTTAGCCATAGCTATGCTATGGCTTGCGTTAAAAACTGGATGAATAAAAAATAGAGTGGGATATTTAGGCTATCGGTGGCCTGAAATGTTTATGGTGATATTCAGAAGTATAGAATAGAATGTTGTAGATAGGCTTATTAATTATGGGGTGGCTGGTAATGGTAAAAAGCCGGAATACATGCTGAACGAAGAAGATCGAAAGCGTGGGTTGATGTTGGAACTGTAGTGCCCCACCGTTTTTTGGTTGGGCGTCATGGGCGTTGTTCCCAAATAGCTCTTTACCGTGCAGTAGGTAATCGCCGACAAAATCACAAATATCCGGTTTACCTGCCTTGATCTCACAATAGGAGCGGTACATCGCAGGCAGGTCGCGCATCAAAGAAAAATCACTCAAAGGAAAGATCACGCTTCCCGCTAAATAATAGCAGGCCAAGAATAAGCCGATCAATGATTTTTTCATCAGAACAAAGATATGATAAATTTAGTCCGACGTTACATTTTCATCCCCACCATGTTATCATTGCCGTTTTTGAAGATCGCTTCGCTATTCAATAAATACGCGCCATTTGTCACCACAATAGCCCCGGCATCCAACCCCGACAGCACCTGCACATAATTCTGGTTCCCCGAACCTAGTTTGATCATCTTTGGTGAAAAACTGCCATCGGTATTTTTTACCCAAACCTTGCTGCCATTTTTATCTGTCAGGATAGCTGAAGCAGGGATGGCTAAAGAACGGATACCCCCACCGCCAATAGAAATATAGGCCAACATTCCTGGCCGGATCGATCCCTGCGGGTTGGGGATACTTACCCTTATCAGATCTACTTTAGATGCTGCTGATAATTCGGGATTAACAAACTCTATCTTACCCGGAATAATTTGTCCGTTAAGATCAGGAAAGGAAACACTTACCCGGTCGTTTTCTTTGTAGTTCCCGGCATCACTGGCATATAATTGTGCTTCAATCCATAAATTATTTAATGCCTGCGTTTTTAATATGCTCATACCCTCGGTCACATAATCCCCCTCGTGAACCGAAATGCCGCTAACCGTGCCGCCGACTTTACTTAATACAGTCGTCGTGGCCGACACTTTCCCTGAAGCCGCCATGTTTTTGATCTGAGCCGGTGACAAACCCCATAATTGCAGCTTGTTTTCGGCAGCACTGATCAGTTGCTGATAGTCCACATCCGGGTTATGCAATACCTTTTGTTGCTGTTTAGCCAACAGGTATTCCTTTTCTGCTTCCTGCAAGTCTTCGCTGTATATGGAATAAACGGGTTGTCCTACGGCTATTTTTTCACCAACAGTCCTTACAAATAATTGCTGCACCCGCCCCGCTATTCTCGCACTTAATTCGGCGGCTGTATTTTCATTCGTAGTTACCGTGCCTGTCAGCGTTTTTTCGTTGCCAATGTTTTCATCCCTAACGGTATCTGTTTGGATACCGGCTAACTGAAGCTGGGTTGCCGTCAGAGTTATTTTATCGGAACTGGTACCGGCTGAACCCGTAAGTTCCACTTTGATCAGTTTCATACCACAAATAGGGCAATTGCCCGGATGTTCCTCATGTATTTGTGGGTGCATGGAGCAGGTATAATAAGCTTTACTTTGCTGCAAGGCTAGCTGATGCGGTTTTTGCTGGCAGGCAGTAACCATTACTCCGATGAACAGCGCTACTATTTTCAATTTATTCATGACTTTGCGTTTTAATAAAGCTCTCGCTGTCTGTTAAATATTGGGCGTTTGATGCCAGGCTATCCGTAACAGCTAAACCTTTTGTAATTTGTATTTGAGCGCCATTTACTGAACCTATATTGACCAGGTGCGCCTGGTAGGCAGCACCCTTTTTCAGCCATACAATTTGCGCTCGGCCCAGATCAACCAATGCAGACCGGGGTATCCATAAGCCCTTTGTTTGCCCGGTTTGTATTTCAGCTTTGACCAGGCTGTTTACTTTCAGCTCATGATCCATATTGTCTAAATAAACCCGGACACTTGTTGTCTTATCACCATTCTGTAAAACAGGCTCTATAAAATTGACCTTTCCGGCAAGCAGTTTCCCTGGCAGATCAGGCAGCGAAATTTTAACCGGCTGGTTTAATTTTAAAGTGGCGATATCAGAACGGTCGATCTTGATGATTGCCCATAGCCTATGAGGATTGACTACATTGAACAAGGTTTGCCCTTTTTCAACATACATACCCGCTTTGATAGCTAACGGCAGGTTATTGGTAAAGTCCGAAGCGGCCTGTTGATATACCGCGCCGCCCATCTGGATATGTGCCACATCATGGACGTGGCCATCATAGTGACTAAAAACGGGCAGGCTGTAAAAAGGCTTACCATTTTTAATAGCTTGATTAACCTGCTCATTAGTCATTCCCTGTAATAATAGTTTCTGCCGCGCCGCATTGAGCAATCCTGTTTCCCCTGGTGAGTTTTTGCTGATAAAAATTAAGTCCTGTTGTGCGGTAACCATCTCCGGGCTATAAATATCAAAAATGCGCTGCCCCTGATGTATCTCCTGGAAAGCATATTTGATGTATAGTTTTTCAATACGCCCCGAAAAACGGGATGCGATATTATTAAAAGTTCGCGTATCAAAATCCAGGTAACCATCTGCCGAAATATTGGTTTGTATTTCCTTTTGTTCGGGTACGATAGCCTTAACCGTGGAAACTACCGAAGAGTTAACCGGCTGCAAAACGGTATTCAAACTAATACCCGCGTCCACACTGGCCTGGCCTGTTTTTTTTACCAGTGTCATGCCACAAATGGGGCAGCTACCCGGATGGTCTTCCAATACCTGCGGGTGCATCGGGCAGGTATATTTCACTTCGCTTTTTGCCTGAACTACTACTGGAGCAGGTTTTGGGTTCGAGCAGGCGCTGAGGACTGCTATAAAGGCCACCAGGATAATTTTAATTGCTTTCATTTTCCCTTTCATAAGCTACCTGTAAGGTTAATAGTTCCTGTAACCGGTCTAATGCTTCCATACGCATTAGCTGTAAACTTTTGATGCCGTCCAAAACTGATGGCAAGTCCCCGGTGTTTTGATCGTAAGCCAGCAACGCTGTTTTGTAGCAATTTTGCAAAGCAGGTATGATGTTTTGCTCATAGTTTTTTAACTGCCTTTTCTTACTGCTCATATCCGCTCTCATTCCTGCCAGTTGCCCCTTTGCCTGGTTGAGTATATCCAGTTTCTTTTGCTGTAATTCCTCCACTTCAAAGCGGATACCTTTCAGATTGGCCTTATATTCTTTAGATGCCCAGGGAACAATAGGGATCGTTACAGAACCCATTAAAACATATTGGTTAGCCATACCGCCGTAGCTTTGCATGTGTCCCGCCTGTATCCCAAAATCCGGCTTGCGTTTGGCGTATTCCATTTGCGCATTTAACTGTTGTAAATCAATATTCCGGTTAATCCCTTTTATATCACTTCGTGCATTGGAAAGGGCAGCAGTGCCAGTTATAACTGTTTCATATTCCTTTACTACGTAAATGGTATCTACCAAAAAGGCTGCCTGTTTCTCCCTGTTCATCAGCGTATTCAGCATGATGTTCTTTTGGCTGATCTCGTTATTGAGTTGCTCACGGGTATTATCCAGTTGATACAACTCTGCTTTGGCTTTGTAAATATTGGGCAGCTTTTCCTTACCATAAGTAAGCCGGATATTGGCATCCTTGAGCATATATTCAAGTAGCTCCTGCGTATGCTGTAACAACGCCAGTTTCTTTTCCAGTACCACCCGTTCGTAATAGTATTGCTTGGCCTGGGCTATCAGTTGATTTTTAAGGTAGCTTTTATCAGTTGCGGTGACCTTGGATAAGCCTCTCATATAATCTTCCTTTGCCTTTAGCTTGGCTGGATTGATAAACATTTGCTCGGCCTGTATCATAAATGCACCGCCGTTCGGACTAAGTTGATAGGGAACCTGGTACTGCCCCGCGCTTACCTTTGGCGCATCAATGCTTTTTGCCCCGGTCGCGTAAGCGTCCTGGGCACTGGCCTTTGCATCATAAGCCATTAAAGCAGGGTTAGCACCAACACGGGCTAAAACGCTGTCTAACGGCAGGCGCTGTGCTTTGGCAAAACTGCCCACGCTTAGCATCGCTGTTAATATAATTTGATATTTTTTCATTATTCTTTTACCTCCAATACTTCCAGTTTACCATATTTCCTGAGTTCGTATTCTTTCACCATTAAAAAGATGAGCGGTGTAACCAGTAAAATGTGCGTGGAAGAAGTTAACACCCCGCCGATCATCGGCAGTACAATAGGCAGCATCACATCGCTGCCTGTCCCGGTTGCCCATAGCACCGGCACTAAACCAAACAGGGCAACACAAACCGTCATGAGTTTTGGCCGCAAACGTTTCACGGCACCGTTCATCACATAAAACCTTAAATCCTCTTTAGTAATGGTTTCTTTAGAATTGCCTTTTAAAATAACCAGCTGTTGCATCGCATCATTAAGGTAGATCACCATCACAATGCCCGTTTCTACGGCGATACCAAACAAGGCGATAAAGCCGACCGCCACGGCTACCGATAAATGTACCCCAAAGAAATACACCATATACGCGCCGCCGATCAAGGCGAACGGTATCGAGATCAGGCTGAAAAATGCCTCGCGGATAGAATGAAATGCAAAATACAGGCAGGCGAAAATAATTAGCAGTACAACAGGTAATATCATCTTTAAGGTATGCTCCGCGCGTATCAAATTCTCATACTGGCCGCTCCATTCGATATAATAGCCTTTTGGCAGCGTTTTGACCATCGTATTTAACCTGTCCTGCGCTTCCTTAACGGTACTACCCAGATCACGGTCGCGCACATTAAATAATACCGTCCCCCTTAATAACGCATTTTCCGATTGTATCATGGCCGGGCCATCACTGATCTTTATATCGGCAACGGATGATAAGGGTATCGGGCCGTTGCTGGTTGTTTGCACTAAGGTGCCCTTGATCGCATCCAGGTTGTTCCGGTAGTCCTGCGCGAAACGGACATTGACACTAAAGCGCTGCCTGCCCTCTATCGTTTTGGTCAGGTTCATGCCACCCAAAGCGCTTTCCACTACTTCGTTCACATCATCCACGCTTAAACCGTAGCGGCCTATGGCATCTTTATTCACCTGGATATCCAAATATTTACCGCCGGTGATCGGGTCAACATATAAATCTTTAACGCCGTTTACACCTTGCAAAGACATTTTCATTTGGGTAGCTAAGGCGCTGATGGTATCTAAATTCTGCCCATAAACTTTCAATCCCACGTCGGTACGGATACCGGTAGATAACATATTAATGCGGTTAATAATGGGTTGTGTCCAGCCGTTTACTACGCCGGGTATTTGCAGCTTGGCGTTTAACTCATTGATAATATCTTCCTTTTTGATCCCCTTGCGCCATTCGTCTTTTGGTTTCAACAGGATAATGGTTTCCGTCATGCTGATCGGCGAATTATCCGTAGCTGTATTGGCCCGTCCTGCTTTCCCTAAAACGCTTTTTACTTCGGGTATGCTTTTAATGATCTTGTCCTGTACCTGTAACAACTGCTTTGCTTCTGCATTGGAAACGTCCGGTTGGGTAACCGGCATAAACAGGATCGTGCCCTCGTCCAAAGGGGGCATAAACTCACTGCCTAAGCTTAATAACAACGGTATGCTAATCAGCAGCGCAATGATATTGATAGTTAAAGTAGTTTTGCGCCAGGTTACGCACCAGTTGAGTATGGGGCGGTATATCTTTTCCAAGCCCCGGTTTAGTGGATTATGGTCGTCTGTTCTTAATTTCCCTTTCAGAAAAAAGGAGATCAGTACCGGTGCCAGCGTTACCGCTAATATGGCATCAATGGCCAGTATAAATGTTTTTGTCCATGCTAACGGCCCAAACAGCTTGCCCTCTTGCCCCTCCAGTAAAAATACCGGCAGGAAGGACGCTACAATGATCAGCGTTGAAAAGAAAACGCCTCGGCCAACCTGCTTGCAGGATGCTTCTATGATTTTTATTCGTTCTGCTGTGGTCATGACTTTTCTTTTTGTTGCGCGATAGATAAGTTTCTATGCGAGTTTTCTACCATGACGATCCCGTTATCTACAATTACCCCGATGGCTAAAGCAATACCAGTTAGGGACATGATGTTAGAGCTGATGCCAAAGGCGTTGAGCAAAATGAAACTTGCGGCGATAGTGATGGGGATTTGAATAATAATGCTCAAGGCACTACGCCAGCTAAACAGGAACAGGATAACGATAATGGAAACGGTAATCATTTCTTCGATCAGCGTATGCTTAACCGAATTAACCGCGTTTTCAATGAGTTCGCTACGGTCATAAGCAATATTAAAGCTAACACCCGCAGGCAAGCCTTTTTGAATATCAGCCATTTTATCCTTGACCGCGTGGATCACCTTATCCGCATTTTCGCCATAGCGCATCACTACAATGCCGCCGACAGCTTCGCCATCGCCGTTGCTGTCAAAGATTCCCAGGCGTTCATCGCCACCCATCTGTACAGTGGCTACATCTTTTATTTTAACTGGTATGGAGTTGATCACCCCGATAGGGATATTTTCTACATCAGTTAAACTTTTGATATATCCCAGGCCGCGAACAATATAGCCGGTGCCGTTCATTTCAAACTTTCGCCCGCCCACATCATTGTTATTGCTTTTTACCGATTTAAGTACCTGCGCTAAGGTTATGTTGTAATAACTAAGCTTATGGGGGTCGATGGTGACCTGGTATTGTTTTTCAAAGCCGCCGAAAGAGGCAACCTCGCTCACACCGGGAACGGTTTGCAAACCTAATTTTACATACCAGTCCTGTAGTGCCCTTTGCTCACCCAGATCCATGCCTTTAGCATTCAAAGTGTACCATAAAATATGCCCTACGCCTGTACCATCCGGCCCCAATGTTGGGGTGATACCCTGAGGTAGTAAACGCTGCGCATAGTTCAGCCTTTCCAATACCCGGCTTCGCGCCCAATACACATCCGCTTTATCGTCAAAAACGACATAAACAAAACTCATCCCGAACATGGAAGTAGCGCGGATGGCTTTTACTTTGGGGATGCCTTGCAGGTTACTTACCAATGGATAAGTTACCTGGTCTTCCATAATTTGCGGGCTGCGCCCTTGCCATTCGGTAAATACGATTACCTGGTTATCCGACAAATCGGGTATTGCATCGATGGGATTTTCGTGAACGGCATAGGCTCCCCATCCAAATAATGCGATGGCGGTCAGCAGGGCGATATACCTGTTTTTTAAGGACAGGGTAATCAATTGGTTAATCATCTTCAATTAATTAAGGGGACGGGCCAGACCTATCCCCGTGAGCATTTACATTTTCATCTTTTCAGCAGGTTTCTTTTTGTCGACTTTTTTTACCAGCGTCATACCGCATTTCGGGCATTTTCCTGGTTTGTCGCTTAATACTTCCGGGTGCATGGTACAGGTGTACTGAACTTTAGCAACTGGTTTTACCTTTTTGGTTTTAGTAGTGTCAGAAACGAGATTAGTAGAATGCGCGGCAAAAACGGTCGCGGCAGAAAACAGAATGGCAATAGCCATCAGCATTACTTTTTTCATGTTGTTAAAAATTGAAAATGGATAAATAACATAGGCAGAACCTATGCGTGAATTATGAATTAAGATTGATTACAATGGAAGTATAGCCCGGTACTGAAATGTTGGCTATAAACGTACAGGTCAGATCCTGTAAGCGCAATTAAGGGTATAGATCGGTACATCAGCGTTCCCCGGCGGCGCGTTCGCCTGATAGTTGATAGGAGTAGATAGTTCCGAAAGAATGTCAGCTGCATCCAAATAAGTAGGCGCCGGTAATATAGCCGGTGTAGACGGACTTAAAACAGCGGTGTTCCCCGTAACATGACTGTCCTTTATTTTAAAGCTTTTGCTTTCATTCTTACAGCAATTATCCTTATCGGTATGATCTGCCGAAGCATAGGTCAGCGTAACCGAAGTGAGTTTACCGCAGCAATAAAAACGGTTTATCCCGATACCCACGAGGGATAAGAGATAGATGGCCGTTAATATAATAAGCGCGGAGCGTTTCATAATTCAAATATATGGATTTATATATCAGTTCTTTACTTTTAATAAGCTGGCATTGATGGCAACTACTACGGTACTTACCGTCATCAGTACAGCACCGGTCGCCGGACTTAATACAATGCCCTGGTTGTATAAAACACCTGCCGCCAGCGGCAGGGCAATAACATTATAACCTGTTGCCCAGATCAGATTCTGTATCATTTTGCGATAAGTCGCTTTGCCAAATAAAACCAGGCTAACAATATCTTTGGGGTTACTGTTAACCAAAACAATCCCTGCTGTCTCAGCCGCAATATCGCTTCCTGAACCCACAGCTATACCAATATCCGCCTGAGCCAGTGCAGGGGCATCATTTACCCCATCCCCAGTCATCGCTACAAACTCACCGTTGCTTTGGAGTTCTTTGATCTTTTCCAATTTTTGATGTGGCAATACTTCGGCAATAAAGCTATCCATGCCCAACGTTTTACTTACGCTGGCTGCTACTTTTTTGTTATCACCAGTCAGCAGGATAGATTTGATATTTTCTTCCCTTAGCGTTTTAATCGCTTCCGCTGATTCGGGACGTATTTCATCTGATAGGGCAATGTATCCCGCCAGCTTTTGATCGATCAATACAAACACCACCGTTTCGGTGTCATTGGCGGTAAATCCATCCGGTACAGCTAATTTATTTTCATTCAAATAGCCAGGACTAACTACCAATAGTTTTTTGCCCTCTACAGTCGCTTCTACGCCCTGGCCCGTGATCGCCTTAAAGTTTTCGGCTTGCGGAATGGGTAGTTTTAATTCTTTAACTTTTTGAAGGATGCCTGTAGCAATAGGATGCTCAGACTTTTGCTCCAGCGCCGATGCCAAACGGATCAGCTCATCTTCCTTGATGTCTTTATTTAGGGAAACCACCTTTGACACTTCAAACTTTCCAACAGTAAGCGTACCCGTTTTATCGAATACTATAGTGGTGATTTTTCTGGCGTTCTCGAAGGCGGTTCTGTTTTTGATCAACAAACCGTGTTTAGCCGACAGGGCCGTTGATTTCGCCACCACGAGCGGGACGGCTAAACCCAAAGCATGTGGGCAACAAATAACGATAACGGTTACCATTCTTTCCATCGCGAACGCTAAGGTCTGCCCCGTTAAGTACCAATAAAGAAATGTAGCGATACCCGTTACCAACGCGATCACGGTTAGCCATTTGGCTGCTGTATCCGCCAAAAGCTGTGTTTGTGATTTTGATTTTTGTGCATCATCGACCAGTTTAACCACCTGCGATAAATAGGAATCTTTTGCCGCGTGAGATACGGTTACCTTAAAAGAGCCATTTCCATTGATAGAACCAGCAATTACTTTATCGCCCTTTGCTTTTAATACCGGCTTGGATTCACCCGTCAGCATCGATTCATTTAGGTAACTTTCACCCTCCAATATGATCCCATCTGCTGCGACTTTCTCGCCGGGCTTGATCAGGATAATATCGTTCTCTTTTAGCGTATCTGTTTTTACATCATGCACCATATCCGGCATGACCATGTGCGCATCTGAGGGCATGAGCTGAACCAATAACTCCAGTTCATTTGACGCACCCATAACCGAACGCATTTCTATCCAATGACCCAATAACATGATCAAAATAAGGGTAGCCAGTTCCCAAAAGAAATCCATTCCTTGCAAACCGAATACAATAGCCACGCTATAGCTATAGGCAACGGTAATAGCGAAGCCAATAAGAAACATCATGCCGGGATTCTTCGCTTTTACTTCAGCTACCAAACCCGTTAGAAAAGGCCAGCCACCATAAATAAATACCACCGTAGACAGGGCAAACAAAATGTAGGAAGAGCCTGTAAATTGCCAGTTTATCCCTATAAAATGCTGTATCATGGTTGACAGCAACATAATAGGAATGGTCAATGCCAACACCACATAAAACCGCTTTTTAAAATCAGCAATCATCATGGCGTGGTGGTCGTGCTCCGACATTCCCATATGCGGGTCATGGCCTTTGTGCATTTTACTATGATCCATATCTTCCGGCGTTTTGTTCATTTCCATAATTGTGAATTATTTGGCTAAATCAGTTTCAAGTATCTTTTTCTTTTCGTGGTACTCTTCTGTCGTGATTTCACCGGCAGCAAATCGCTTTTGTAGTATATTCAGCGGCGTGTCTTTCCGCTTCCGCTGGCCGGGAATATCATAAGGTGTCGCGAATATCCAAAACAGCAGGATCATCCAAATGAACCACCATATCAAATGCATTCCTCCAAAATTTCCGTAGTACATCATGATCTTTAATTTTAATATCAGTTAAATAATTATGCTTTTTTTACTGCTTTTTCCTTTGCCTTCATTAACCAGTAGCAATGCGCGGCGCAGGCATGGAGCTTATAGTTTTTGTGTGTCGTTCCGAAATTATGCCCCTGTGGATCTAAAATGGCGCAGTTCTCTCTATCAATATCTTTGGTGTTTAAAACATTGTCGCCGTTGATATTATAGTACGAACCATTCTTTTTTGCCATACCTAATTTTCGTCCGTCGGAGCCAATAACATTACCATCTTTATCGATAAAATATAACTCCTTGCCGGTGTTATCCCTGACCATATTGTTTTTATCAATATAGCCAAGTTTTGTCCCGGCATGGTTATGTATCCCTCCCTTGGCGTTAATAAATATTTTTTGGGAAGAATCGCGGACGGTTTGGGCGAATGCACCCGTGGCGCCACTTATTATGACCAATAAGATCAGCAACAGCAGATTTAGTTTTTTCATGATTTGATTGTTTAATGGAAGTAAATGTTATCTATCACAAAAATCCACTAATTGGCCTTATATTTATCTGATCATCAACAAGTTCATATGTGATCCTTATCACTTATGAACCCTTCATCTGCTATATCAATAAGTCAGCGTTAATCCGCCGCCTAAGCCCATATCACTGTCGTAATGCGTTGACAAGGAGAAATACTTAGTAACGATATATCTTAAACCAGCCGCATATTCTTTATCGGTGTTCACCATGATATTGAAGCGTAAACGGGCTGAAACCGGTATGTCGTCCCGTCCTAACTGGAAGCGCAACTTGCCATCACCGTCGATACGTGCATCCGCCACAAAAAGCATCGGCAAGGTATAGGCAACACCGGCCACTACGGTATGTCGGTCATTCTTGTTGCTTACCTGGCCGAACATATTTTTGTAGTCGCTACCAAATATGTTCTTCTCATTGGGATTAAACTTCTTGTAATGATAATCAAAGCCAACATACGGATATAACCACTGGTTACGACCAATATAACGGCCGACCATTGTTTCACTTTCATAACCCATCGTAGCGTCGGTGCCTAAATGCCACATGGTACTGGCTTTCCAGCGGGTGTTGGAGAGCATAAATTGCGCATCGCTTCCATTACTTTCTAATCCAAGTTTGCCCATGAAATGCGGCATCTGGTCGTCCATGTTTAACATCTTTCGCGCAAGCTTAGGATCAGGTATTTCCGGGTTAGGCGGCGAGTTTTCATAACTAAATATTCTGCCCATACCGCTCATCATGTGGTATAAAATATGGCAATGAAAGAACCAGTCTCCGCCAGCTTCAGACGCGTTGAACTCTATGGTGTCCCGTTCCATCGGCATAATATCCACCACATTTTTCATCGGAGCATTTTCACCCTGCCCGTTGATAATCCTGAAATCATGTCCATGCAGGTGCATCGGGTGGCGCATCATGCTGTTGTTGTATAGGATGATCCTTAGATTTTCACCCTTTTTTATTAAGATCCGGTCTGATTCGGATACCGTTTTGTTATCCATTGTCCATACATACCGGTTCATGTTGCCGGTCAGATCAAATTTAAGTTCCCTCATCGGGCCTTTGGGTAATGTCGTATTATGAGGGTCACGGAGCATCCCGTAGTTAAGAGTCACAATATCCGAGTTGTCGGCCGCCATATTCATACCAGCCATGCTTTTATCATTCGCCATCTGCATACCCGGCATAGTGCCTTTTTTATTGTCTGCCTGGGGTTTATCCGCGCCGGTTATTTCAGGATACATGACAGTATTCATGTCCATGGTTTGGTTTTGCATTTTCATGCCGTCCATTTGTACCATATTACCGCTCATGTCCATCATGTCGTTCATCATCTTCATCCCGGCGAAGTATTTCAGTTTCGGCATTTTTTCTGCATAAACCTTTTGCCCTTTGCCCAACCAAAGCGAAGCTGATTTGGTGCGGTCTTCGGGTGTAACCAAAAATTCATAACTTTTACTTTCCGGAATAGTAACTACCACATCGTAAGTTTCAGATGGCGCGATGATCAGTCTGTCCACTTCAACCGGATCAACGTCATTACCGTCAGAAGCGACCACCGTAACTTTACCACCGGCATATTTAAGCCAGAAGTAGGACGTAGCACCGCCATTGGCTATACGTAACCTTACCTTGTCCCCGGCTTTATATTGGGGTTGCTCATTTTGATCTTTGCCGTTGATCAGAAATTTATCGTAGTAGACATCGCTCACATCCATCGCATTCATGCGTTTCCACTCATTTGCTACTTTAGTTTTAAAATGACCTGCTTTGATCGCCTCCAGATAACTTTGTGTAGTGCCTTTTTGTATGGCGAACCAGTCGGATGCGGCGTGTAAACTGCGGTCAACTTCTTTAGGGTTCATGTTCGTCCATTCGCTTAAAACCACCGGTAAGGTTGGGATATTCCATTCTTTCCGCTTATTCATGATAAATGCACCATACATACCGATCTGCTCCTGCAAGCCGGTATGGCTATGATACCAGTGGGTGCCATGCTGCTTGATCGGGAATTTATATAAGTGCGTTTCACCCGGCATGATCGGCATCTGTGTGAGATTAGGTACGCCATCATAACGGTTTGGTAAATAAAGGCCATGCCAGTGCAGGGATGTTTCTTCTTTCAATTTATTATGCACATATATCTCGGCCGTATCGCCTTCGGTAAAAGTCAGCGTCGGCATGGGAATGCTGCCATTCACCGCGATTGCCCTTTTTGGCTTACCTGCATATTTGACGATAGTGTCTGCTATATAGAGATCATAACGAACAGTACGTGGCGGCACATTGTTGACCAGTGTTTTGATGGGGCCTAACTTTGCTTTTGCGCTTTTCATATCATTGGCCATTTCACCGGCATCATTCATTTTCATCCCGTCCATTTTCATCCCGCCCATATCACCTGCCTTTTTACCGGTATCTTTGGCCATTTGCATACCACCCGGCTTTTCAATGGGGGGCGTTTTCTGATCCATTTTCATCCCATCCATTTTCATTCCACTCATATCATCCGCTTTTTTTCCGGGTGCTTTCGCAGGAATACCGCCGGTCTTTTTCACGGTAGCTTTAGGTTTTTCTTTGACCAGTTTCATGCCACATTTAGGGCAATTACCCGGCTTGGTCGCATGGATCTCCGGGTGCATGGGACAGGTATAGGTGACCGGCTGTTGTTTTTGCATACCAGGCATATTTTGCATATCGCTTTGAGCGAACGCGAACTGCTTTAAGCAAAGCAGCATCGCCACAAATAGTATTTTTTTCATGTTAATTTTTTAGTATGGGGCTATCGTCGTTCTGTTTAACCCAATTCATGAGTATTGCTTTATCTTTTGTTGAAAGAATAGCATTCCTGTGAATGAGAGTATAGGAAGATAATGGCATCGAGCCTTCTTCTAAACTTTCACCGATAGCCCTTAATTTACTTCTTTGTTTCCTGGAGGAATAGGTCCCAAACTCATTAAAATTCAGTTCTTCCTTCCCCTTGCTGACGTGCCTGTCCATCATCAACCTGATTGGTTGGAGCCAGGAATACAGCGGATATTCGGTATGATTACTATGGCAATCATAACATGACCTTTTAAGAATAGCATCAACGTTTACCGGAACTGCATATACCTTGCTGATGTCATTTGTCGGCATAGCTTCGCTTTCATTGTGATCGCGGGGGATAAACTGAATAATGATAAATAGCGCAACTATTACAGTTAGCGAGATCTTGATCATACGTTTCATAGCGTCTATTTTAATTCTTCCTGGATCGTACCACAGGTAGACATACCTGAACCCATATAGGGGTTTTTGATCTCCTTTGTTTCACTCAGCCAGATGGCTCCCTTTTTATCATTATACATCGGGCAATGATCTACAAACAAAGGTTGTGCTGCGCCAAATAGTTTAATAAGGTCGTACATATCCTTGCTTAACATATCAAAATGCTCCCGCTGGTGGGGTAGCTTACCGCCACTCATCCCGATATGCTCGGCCATTTCTTTCGCATCATCGGCGATGTCAGTAAAGGATTTCTTTTGCGCAGGTGTTAATATGGACTGATTAAGGTTTGCAAAGCCGGTTGACAACGCTTTTCCGGCAGTGGCCGCATCGCTACTATTATCTTTGGTCAGCGCATTTTTTAGCTGTAAATAGTTTCCAACCATTTCCTTTACAGAAGCAGTAGTTTTGGGATCAACGCCGCCTTTTGCAGTAGTTGATTTAGCATCGACCAGGGCAGCGTTTGTTGAAGTGGTTGTATCCTTTGTGCTGTTAGCAGCTGATTTATTCGTGTTATTACAGGCGGTCATTGAAAATGAAGCCAGGCTGATCGATGAAATAATGATTAAATTTTTCATGGTATGGTTATAAATTTATTGACCACCATACGCAAGTAAAAGCACATGGTGATCAAATTATTTAAGAAATAATTAGTTAGTTTATTTATTCAGGGTTTCAGTAACCTTACCGCAGGTAAGCATTTGGCTGCCGTAGTAAGGGTTTTTGATCGCGTCCTCAGCAGATAACCAATAGCTCTTTTTCATCGGGCAATAAGCATAATAAACAGGCTTATCGGTTAATTTTACAGCTTTGGCCAGTTTAAAAAAGTTAGCTGAAAAATTAGCGAAATGCTCCCTTTGGTGGGCGATATCCTTACTCTCAGAAATATGCCTGGCATCGAACGCCAACTTTTCTTGTGCGGCCATAAAAGTGGACATATCTGCTGCGGCAAGCGATTTCATATCCACGCCGTTAACCGCTTTTAAAAAATCTCCGGCATGTGCAGCAGCATCGGCACTGTTTGATTTGATCAAAGCATCTTTGATATCGTAATAAGATGCCAATAAAGGTGTAAGCGAGGTTGACTTAGTATCCTGCGCAAAAAGTAGTTGGGTAGAAACAGTTGCCATCAGGACAACCAATAAAAATATCTTTTTCATGATCTGAATTAATTATTAATGTAATAGGAAAATTGGAACATGGCAGAGCCATATAGTTCTGGTGATCTATTAATTAATCAAATCTGAAAGCTTTGCAGCGCGATACGGATAGGATATGTGGGAGGCCGTCGTCGTCCGTCAATCGATACGAATCGATTGGTTTGACTAACCGAAATGGGCTTTAAATGGAATTGGTGACAAGTACAAATGTAAGTAAAGGGTGCCAGTAAAATAATGTGGCTTGACTGTGGAGTTACCTTGGCTAAAGTATTAAAATTGTTAACCGCTCCCTGACAACATGGATCGTTATTAGAGATAGCGGTTTGATTCAATAATGGTTCTCCATGAACCAAAGGCTGGGATAATTTGCGATGTTCATGATGATGTTCGGTAGCTTCATCGCCATTGTGGTGATGATCGGTAACTTCAGCACTTGTATCATGGTGTTCTGTAGTTTCCTCCTGTTCATGAATAGACATACGTATAGAGCAAGCAAACCCGGTAACGGTGTTTAGCAGGAATATGAATAATAATAAAAGCGCTTTACTTTTCATCTTCAATGCAAACTTAAGCAATAAGGCTATAAAAAGTTTTATATAATTCCGTTTTAAATTTATATCCTTTAGTCATTATTTATCCAACCGTATCAATATTTTTTTCATTTGGGCGATCTCCTTCTCCTGGGCTGCGATGATCCCATCGGCAAGTTTTCTCACTTCCGGGTCTTTAATATTCGCGTTTTTACTGGTCATGATAGCAATAGAATGGTGTGGGATCATCCCTTTCATATATTGCACATCTCCAACAAAGGTTTGGGTTCGAACTCCGACAAGGCAAAGAATGAAAACTGCTATGCTTGATAGCGTAATAATAATATTCAGCTTACGGTTTTTATACATCATCCGCATCATCGCTAACATCAATAAGGCCATGGCGGCTACCATCATTAAAGTCATGTATAGTCGGGTCATGCTTAAATAAATATGATCGGCTTGATCAACATTTAAAAACATCACTCCGTACATGATGATAAATGACAAGACCAGCATCCAAACAAATATTTTGTAATTCCCTTTTTCCATGGTTAAAGCTTTATTATTGAACCTGATGCCTTATTAATTTGTTTTGAGTTGAATCAAATTTTATCAATAGCTTTTCTGCTCATTTTCCCTGAAGCTTTAAACTGGCTGGGCGTTAAACCGGTTATCGTTTTAAATTGTGCAGATAAATGCGCGCTGCTGCTGTAACCCATCTTCCAGGTGATCTCGTTTAAATTTAATTGCCCGTATTCCAGCAGTTCTTTTACTTTTTCGATCTTTTGCTGGATAATAAACTTTTCAATAGTCGTATCTTCCGCATCGGAGAACATCCGGCTGAGGTAAGCATAATCCTTATTCAGACCCTCGGAAATATACTCCGAGAAATTCAAATGGGAATCGGCCAGGTCACTATAATGTACCTTTTCAATGACCAGACTTTTAATCCGTTCCACCATTTGATCCTTTTCATTGTCCAGCAATTCAAAGCCCAGCAATTTAAGTTGTGATGAGATTAGGCTCAATTGTTCATTGCTCGGCTCAGGCTGAACGATGGCGGTGCCTAAATTGACTTCGCCAACGTCCAGCCCAATATTTTGCAACTGTTGCCTGACCACCATAATGCAGCGGTCACAAACCATATTTTTGATATGCAGGATCATCTATTTATTTGAACGAAAATACAGTTAAATTTTTTCAGCGTTGTATCCTTTGCTTTTTAAAGCGCTGATAACCTCGCTCGCTGTCAACCCGTCGTTCAATTCTACTGTAAGGATCTTATCCGGGTTTGCGGTATCTACATCCCATTTGGCTACGCCGTCTAAAGTATTTAGAGTTGGGGTAACGGCTGCAATACAACCGCCACATTTGATATTGGTTTTGAATTTTAAAGTTTCCATGTTTGTTTATGATTTAAAAATTAAAGGTTAAGTTTTGAAAATTTTAGCCGAAGGCTATTACTGACCACCGATACCGAGCTTAATGCCATTGCTGCGCCTGCGATCATCGGGTTGAGTAAGAACCCATTAACAGGGTATAAAACACCCGCGGCAATAGGTATACCGATCAGGTTATATATAAATGCCCAGAACAGGTTTTGACGTATCGTACGAACCGTGAGTTTGGAAAGCCTTAATGCTTTGGGCACTTGCTGAAGGTCTGACGAAACCAAGGTGATCTTGGCTACGTCCATCGCGATATCAGAACCTTTCCCCATCGCTATGCTTACATCTGCCTGAGCCAATGCCTGGCTATCATTGATGCCGTCACCGATCATGGCTACGATTTTTCCCTGGCTTTGTAGTCGTTTCACAAAATCTGCTTTGTCTGATGGCATGGTATCGGCCTTAAAATGATCAATACCCGCTTCTTTTGCTATAGCAGCTGCGGTTTGCGCATTATCGCCTGTCAACATATATACCTCGATTCCCTGTTTTTTTAATTGGCTTACTGCCGCTGCTGAACCTGTCTTTATCGGGTCAGTGATAGCTGCAATTGCCAGTACCTGCGTTTGATTGGCGAAATAGATCACCGTTTTTGCCTGATTTAAATAGGTGCTGATAGAAGTTTTCAAATCTTCGGGTACGATTATATTTCTTTCTTCGATCAGTTTATGGCTTCCTGCAAAATAAATTTGGCCGTCATAATTTGCCTCAACGCCGCGCCCAGTTAAACTATTAAAAGAGGTTACTTTTACCAAAGTTTCATGGCTGCGTTTAAGGTAAGCTACTATGGCATCAGCTAAAGGATGTTCAGATTGTTGTTCTACCGCTAAAAATAATGCCTGTAATTGACTTTGATCAATAGGAAGTGACTTTGCCCAATGCAGGTCTGTAACTATGGGTTTTCCCTGTGTGATGGTGCCGGTTTTATCTAAAACCACCGTGTTGACCTTATGGCCTATTTCTAAACCTTCTGCATCCTTAATTAAAATGCCATTTTCGGCACCCTTACCAATACCCACCATTATAGCCGTAGGCGTAGCCAGCCCTAAAGAGCAGGGACAGGCGATAACCAGCACGGTAACCATTGCCAGTAAGCCTTGTGTTAAGGCATGTTGACCGCCGAAAAACAGCCATGCCCCTAAACTTAATAAGGCGATCAGCATCACGATGGGTACAAAAATGCCAGCGATCTTATCCACCAATTTCTGTACCGGCGCTTTAGAGCCTTGCGCATCCTGCACTAATTGGATAATCTGGGCCAGCATGGTACCGCTGCCTACTTTTTCCGCTTTGAATCGAAAACTGCCTTTTTGGTTTAAGGTACCTGAAAAAACGGGATCACCGACTTTTTTCTCAACCGCGACGGGTTCACCGCTGATCATGCTTTCATCTACAAAAGAATTGCCTTGATAGACCACACCGTCTACAGGGATCTTATCACCCGGACGAACTAACAATTGGTCACCGATCTGCACATCTGCGATAGCGGTTTCGATCTCTCCCTGCGTGGTGATCAGCAGTACTGTTTTGGGTTGCAGACCTATTAATTTCTTGATCGCAGATGAAGTGTTTGATTTGGCTTTTTCTTCCAATAGCTTCCCGAGCATGATAAAAATGATCACCACCGAAGCTGCTTCAAAGTAAACATGCGGGTGCAAGCCCTGCCGGTGCCAGAACTCAGGATAAAAAGTATTGAAAACACTAAATAAAAAGGCAATGCCTGTACTCATGGCAACCAGCGTATCCATATTAGCCCGGCCATGTCGGGCTTGCTTCCAGGCATTGATGAAAAAGTTTTTGCCCGCTATGAAAAGCACCGGAGCGGTTAATACCATCATGATATAATTGGCATAAGGGATGTCCATAAATACCATCCCGATCATTACCACGGGAACAGTTAAAATAATGGCCCAGGTAATATTTCTCTTCAACTGCTGGTAATGGCTCTGTTGTGCCGCTGCTTGTTTTTCTTTTCCGTTTACCGTATCAATGATCAGATCATAACCGACAGATTGAACCGATTGCTGTAAACTGACAGGCTGAATAATTTCCGGATGAAAGGCAACCTTAACGGACTGCGTGGCGTAATTTACCTCTGCCTTTTCAACGCCTTTTTGCGCGCCGATCATAGATTCTACACTCGACGCACAGGCGGCGCAGGTCATACCGGTAACGGGGAAGGTAAGGGTTTGTAATTGTAGTGCTGCCATGTCTTTTGTTTAACAGCACAAATTTACGCCGGTTCAGACTTTGAATTTTACAGTATTCGGGAAAAGATTTATATAATTAGGTGCCTCCAATTTAAAGTCGAAAAGTCGGGAATAATGGTTCGCACACGTTAAAAAAATCGGCACTATTTACTTTATAGTCTTGTACCATTATTTAATTAAACTGTATATTTGTAGAAGTTAAATGTTCATTCTTTAAACGACATCAAAATAGTACAAGTTAGTACAAAGTAAATCGGTAACCTTTTCGGTAACCTATTGAAATTTGGTCGTTCTAATTCATTGATATATAGGGGTAAAGCCCGTCAAAAAATAATCCCAGCGGGATCACGAAAATTTAAAGTAACGCCTTGGTAGTCAAACGATTACTAAGGCTTTTTTCGTTTTGGTACAACATAGGTAAAACATTTGCTATAGCTAAAATTTAGCTTACGTAGGAGCTTTTACATTTCTTAAACTGGGATCGTGTGATTTTAAGGTAAAACATCTCAAACTGTACCAAACGAATATTTCAATCTTTTCGTGGAGCTTTTATTATTGGGAGAACGTTAATAAAAGTTTCACCTCAAAATTCACTAAAATGGCATCCGTTAAAGTTTTCCCAAAAATGAATAAGATCAATAAATATGGTCAAGTACCTATTTATCTTCGAATAACAAAAAATCGCCGGTCAAAATATATTGCACTTGACGTATACATTGACCCGAAGGACTGGAATGAAAAAACCGGCAAGGTAAGGTCTGGAGTTGTAAACGCGAAACAGATCAATAGTTACCTATCGATCAAAGAGGCAGAGGCGGAAGCAACTTCCCTGGAAATGGAAAGCAGGTCAAACTTTGTGAGCGCGTATGATATTAAATCTAAATTATGTGGTATAACCCCCGGAGATTTTTTTACTTTTGTTGAAAAGCGAATTCGGGAACGCACGGAAGAATTTAGTATAGGAACCATCAATCATTATAATTGCGTCCTTAAAAAACTAAAAACATTTAGTGGAAAGGAACTTCTTTTTTTCGATGAACTCAACGTTCCTTTTATCAGGGGGTTTCAGGAGCATTTGAAAAATGATCTGAATAACCACACGAATACGATACACTCTAATCTCAAAATAATTCGGACATTGATAAATGACGCAACTGCCGAGGAACTAATGCCAATTGAAAAAAATCCGTTCAATAAGATAAAGTTGAGATCTCAAAAGACTTCAAGGGAGTTTTTGCTTGACGATGAATTAGATAGATTGGAGAAGTTGGAATTACCGGAAAATACGATGTTATGTCACCACCGGAATTTATACATATTTAGTACTTACACCGCAGGCATTAGGATTTCCGATCTTTTGACCATGCGCTGGAAAAACTTTGATGGCGACCACCTTTATTTTATCATTAAAAAGAATCAGGAAGATATAAGCATCAAGCTTCCCGAAAAGTCGTTGGATATGTTAACATATTATAGGACTATAGCTCAAAGCCGAAAAGGTGAGAGTTTTATTGATCCGGAAAGCTTTATTTTTCCATTCTTAAAAATAGCTACAGATGAATCTGATAAATTGATCCTGCACAAGGCAATTTCCTCAGCAACTACCTATGTAAATAAAAGCTTGCGAGAGCTTACTAAAAAAGCGAAGATCTATAAAAACATCTCCTTTCATACAGCCAGGCACAGTTGGGCTGTAAGGGCATTACAAAAGGGGATGCGAATTGAGTATGTCTCCAAATTAATGGGCCATTCATCAGTAAAACATACTGAGGTATATGCCAAAATTCTAAACGAAGAGTTAGATAAAGCGATGGAAGTCTTTAACCAGCCCGCTAAACAGCTGGCTTAACATTTTTTGACTATACTCTGTTTTGAAATAAGTTAACATTCATATCAACTCCCCATCTTAAAGTTTATTTTGGTCTATCAAATATACATCGTAATATTGCGATATAATTATGGGTTTAACCAAAACAGAAATATTCACCGAAGAACAAAATAAACTGACGGTGCAGTTAAAAGCTATCGCACATTGGTCAATTAAATAACGGGCAAAATGGTTCTTTTGATAAATTTGCTCATTTGATATTTACCTTTTCATTTGAATTGTGCAAATTTAATTCTTATATTTAAGTAACAAACGTTCTGAAACAACATCAAATTGATACAAAGAATTCGGTATACTTCGCGGTATACTAATTAGATTTGACTATATAACTAACTGAATATAAGATATTTATATTAATTTTTTGCAATCTTGGCTCTATTTAAAAAGACTTATTTCCCCGCACTCCTTCATCTAAAAGGAAACGAAGGTGCAAAAAAAATTTAAGCAAAACCAAGATGATGTGGCTGCGATTTCTTTTGACAAAGGCAATATTGATATTGATACGGAGCTAAATTTTGCCTATTTAACAGCAAAGAGATAATTTTAAAAAGTCCGATACGTGCATTCATTATTACCAAATTGTGAAACTTGAAAGGCTCTATAAATTCAACATTAACGGCGTGAGATGATCGCGGGGCCGGCAGCCGTTGTAACCGTTACGTTAACGTCTGGTACCATAGATAAGGTTGCGGATCTTATAAGAACCCCAGAGCCAAAATTGGTACAACACGGTGTAGCGTTTAGTGTAAACGAAAAAGTTTTCCATTTTTAATTATCCGGATAAAATCCGTTTGCTCGGTTACCCAGATATTCCCATTGCCCGGAAAAGTAATCGCGGTAGGAGAATGCAAGCAAACTGCACCGTTTGTGCGTTAACTGTATTAAGCGGTAACGAACCAGGATCTGTTGTCCGATGGTCTTTAAAACGAAATGCTTACGTAAGAAGAAAAAGGCATGTGGCCGCGCCCATACTAAACAGGACAAGATAGAAAACAAATTTACTCCCTGGTAATTTTTCATATTGATGTTTATTGGAAGATTGAATCTATTCATCATTGGCTAAAATCAAACCACAATGTCCCGGTTATTTTTTCGCCGGTGGCGTGGTTTTTCTGACTTTGCGGCCCTAATACATCTGCTGGCTGAAACTTAGTACCGATGGCACTTATAGCTTTTAAGAACCCTATCGTACCGGCAGGAAAAGCGGGTTCTACGTTATTATTTTGAAGCCCATCTTGTTCCCGGGACGGGTTAAGCACTTGCAAATAAGTATTTTTATCAGCTATATAAATCGTAAACGGCGATTCTTTATTTTCTATGACAACCCAGTTAACTTCAGCGTGGTAGCCTTTGAACTCCGGGTATCCCCAGGTTTCTCCTGTTATGGTATTGTTGTACGCTTTTTGCCAAACACCAAATGCCTGGCCTTTCAGCCTGTTTTTCCAAACCCGGTAGGGTCCGCGACCAAGCCATTTCATACCTGTAATTTTATCTTCGGGATAATTGAAAGTGATACCCATAAAATCGACGTCGCCGTGCTGAGTGTATTGATATTCCATCTTAACGGGTTGTTTAGTTGTAAAAGTCCATTTCACATGTAGCGGAGCAACGCCCTGATAATTGGCTTCCACAATATACTGTCTTTTACTGCCTTGATGGGTGAAGCTCTTCAACTGGTTATCTATGCCTGCCAAAACCGGACCACCCGATAAAGAAACGGTGCCTGTGGGTTTCATCACCTTTTGTATGTACCCGGTTGATTTATCAAAAAAATAATTTATTCCACCGCATTTCACAATCAAAACACCATCGTTTTCTTTTACAATTATTACAGATTTGGGAGGAGGGATAATTGTTTTTTTAGCAACGGCCAAAGGAGGAGTAATTGCCCAGCTCCAGGTGAATATCTCTTTTTTATCCGGGCCATATGCGGTGAGATACAGCGCGTCGTTTCTTCTCCACGATGAAGGTAGCTTTAAATTAAGTAAGCCTTTTTCGCCGGGTTTGATATTGGCTACAGCAGGTATGCCGGTAGCATTTACTATTGCTTCGGTTTTTTTATCGTGTGCCGTTGGAAATTTTACCAGTTTCCATTTAAAGGCACATTTGTTCATGTTAGTAAAGGCATACCTGTTCTCTACAGGTATTTTACCTTTAAAGGTACCATCTATAGGTTTCGATTCAATATAAACCGGCGACCAGATTTCTTTTATGGTATAAAAACTGGCTTCTTTTTCACGATGTGGACCAACGATACCATCAGGTGCATGATTACCATCGGTATCGTAAACACCGTTTTTATCGGTACGAATAATCGCCTCATCCAAGAATGCCCAGATAAAACCGCCTGCCCCATGCGGGTGTTTTAACATCATGTTCCAAAAATCATCAAGCCCGGCACCGGCACCTCCATCGTAAAGCCCGTGCATAAACTCTGTTGGAAAAAATACTTCTTGCCCTGTAGCGGCAGCTTTAACCATATAATTATAATCAGGATAATGCTTGGTATCGGTTCCGTTAAATTTCTCCCATGGATGTATAACCGTGCGTCTTTGCAGATCATATAAGGCATAGTCATTGTCCAGCCCCCTGTTCCACCCGCCTTCATTACCGTTGTCCCAAAAAACGATAGATGGATGATTTACATCGCGAACCACCAATTCTTTTACCAATTTACCGCCGACTATGGTATCATATTTTGCCTGCCAGCCGGTTAATTCATCCAGAACGTATAAGCCCAGAGAATCGCAAACATCCAGGAAATCTTGATCGGGTGGATAATGTGACATGCGCACCGCATTCATATTCATTTGCTTCATCAAGCTTGCATCCATTAGCTGGATACTGTGGCTCAAGGTACGCCCGGTTTCAGGCCAAAAGCTATGCCGGTTACTGCCTTTAAGTATTACCTTGGCCCCGTTTACATAAAAGCCATCATTTATTCGCAATTCAACCGTACGGAAACCGAATTTTTGTTTAACACGGTGAATAATGTTCTGCTTGTCTTTTATAGAAACTATTACCTGATATAAGTTAGGAAATTCGGCGCTCCACAATAAAGGTTTGTTAACCTTACTTTTCAATTCGAGATGCGCTGCACCAAGAACCGCTTTAGCAGTGAACGGGCTACCTACGTTTTCGCCATTTAGTTTTTGCACTTGCGCTTCAATGGTTTCACCGGCCTTTAAATTTTGAGAATATAGATCCACCTGAAGCGAGCCATCGGCTTTGGCATTCACCGCCACCCTTTCAATGAAAGTTTCGGGAACTATCTCCAGATAAACCGGACGGAAAATCCCGCCGAATACCCAGAAATCACTATTCCTGCGCTCAGCATCATTTACGGACGAGTTTGCCGAATTTTTGTCGACAGTTACCTCCAGCATGTTATCCCCATCAGACCTGAGCAGGTCAGTTATATCATACTTAAAGCGATAGAAGCCTCCCTGGTGCACAGGGCCAGCTTGTTTACCATTTATCTGAACTTTGGTGTCTGTCATCGATCCTTCAAAAACGATGAATACTTTCTTGCCTTCAGATCCTGTAGAAGAAAAATTATATTTATAAATACCCTGTTCAGTTGCTTTAACCTCATCGTGCCCGTAATTATAAGTACCGAAGCCCTGTTGTTCCCAATTAGACGGAACTGCAATTCTTGTCCATTTACCGCTGTTTCTGCCACCACTGCAATAAAAATCCCATTGTAGGGTATGATCTTTATCAGTTCCTGAAAGGTATTTTGTAATGGTTGCTTGTGAAAAAACATTGAAGCAAATCAATGTGAAGGATGCTTGCAGAAATATTTTTTTATAATCATTTTTCATTGATGTATCGTTATCAGATTTTTTAACGCATATATAAACTAAATTACCTAATCTTTCAGTAAAGACAATTTTCTACATGTTGAACTGGCTAATTATTTTACAATTAACCTAAAGTATATAATTGCCATAACCACGACTTCTTTAAAACTAAACCAAAAGGAAGGGAGCAAAAATTAAATTGTTTAAAATTTATTTTCGCTCCCCAACCTGGCTCGCATTATATAATTGTTAACTATTATTTCTTTTGGAACAATTGTATCTGATAACTGAACACGGTTGGCTTCGCATATACCTTATAGGGTTCCAATGGTTGTGGCCCACAACCGTTGGAACCAACCCCTAGTGTTTTATGACTGATGCATAAAACAGTTCCCTTGCTTTTCGGCAGATCTATTTTATACTCTACATTTTCCATTTCCTCATCACTGTACGGTAATGCCGCAACCTGCATTAAGGAGTCGACCTGCATAATATTCATTCCCAGGCCTTTTGCAGACCTTACATTAGCCCAACGCACATCTTCGTGATTACCACATTCCATTGGTTTTTCATAAGGGGTTAATTCCTTAACCACGCTGCCAGAATAATGTCCAACATCAAACCCGCTCTTACGATCCCCATAGTTTTCCATGGGCCCACGTCCCAGGTAATCAAACTGGTCAAGATCTTTATTGAGGAACATTCGTATACCAATGCGTGCCAGAACCAGTTTAGGATCGCTGAAATCCACGTTATTCACCGCTTTAATAACGCCGTTACCATTTATCGTATACACTGCTTTATGATGGACGACAAAGTTTTGTTTGCCGGTACCTGTTAGGCTTACGCTGATCTCCACTACGTTACTCGCAACTTGTCTGGCCTTCACGTCATCCGCTGCCCAGTTTATAGCTTGTAATCCATTTTTTACCCAATCGCCATAAGCCCACATATCATCTTTTTGATGCGGGGCACGCCATAAATGCAGCATTGGACCGCCGTTGTCTCTCAGGAGGTTTTCTCCGTCTCTTTCCATTTTTGTGAAAGTGCCTTTCGTTTTATCGAATTCAAGGCTAAAATCAGCACCTTTTACTTTAATGGCGTCTTTTGAGTCATTTAATGTCAGGTTACCACCTTGCGAGCCGTTTATCAAAGCAGGTATTGGTGTATGTAATTCAAATTGCTGTGCAGCAATTTCGAATCCTTTCGGAGCCCATAATTTATCTGTTGCCAATTGGAATAAGACCCGGACAAAATATTCCGCGCCGGCTTTAGGCTTTACTAGATAAGGTAACTTTATATCTTTTTCGTTACCCGGACTAATGGAGCCTACCAATAACGGTCCTGATGCGATAGCGGTACCGTTTTCGCTCAGTTCCCATTTGGCGGTAAAGCTGTTAAGATCGATGAACTGATAGCGGTTTTTGATGGTAAATATTTGGGTTTTAACGTCCTTTGCTCTGATGCTGATCCATTGATAAGCATGTTTCAATTCAGGAAAATGCGGCTTAGGTGACCTGTCTGAAAACACAACGCCTTTATGAATGAAGTAGCGGTCATTCGGGTATTCGCCAAATCCACCGCCAAAGGCGGTTATAGGATGTTCAGGGTTCCGGTTATTGTAAATACCCTGATCCTGCCACTCCCATATCGCGCCGCCCAGTAAGGCCGGATATTTGTCGAATAATTCGTTATAAATATCTACAGAGCCCATAGAATTAAACATGGCATGTGCATATTCACATAAATAGAACGGCTTGGTAAGTTTTGGATCGGTAGCAGCATTTTCCAGGCTTACTACGTTTGTGTACATTTGACTGTCCATATCTGCAGGGTTTCTGTCGTCGCCTGTACCAAAACCTTCGTAATGTGTTGGCCTTGTAGGGTCTATCGCCCTAACTGCTTTTAATGCAGCCCTAAAGTTAGTGCCGCCGCTGCCGTTTTCATTACCTAATGACCAGATCATTACAGATGGGTGATTTTTGAAATTCTCTGTATTAGCTACATTCCTGTCTATTATAGCCGCTTTAATCCTCGGTTCATCGTTAAACTCGTTCATGGCGCCATGGCATTCCACATTGGCTTCGGCAACAAGATAAATGCCATATTCGTCACATAATTCGTACCACCTTGGGTCATCAGAATAATGGCAGGTACGTACATGGTTGCTATTGGTTTGTTTAATCAGCACAATATCCCGTATCATCTGTGCTTCGGTTATCGCATGCCCGTCGTCCGGCCAGTTCTCGTGGCGGTTTACCCCCTTTAATTTTATTGGCATCCCATTAACCAAAAACAAGCGCCCTCTGATTTCAATCTCGCGAAACCCGGTGCGTGATGAAAGTGTTTCTACCGTTTTGTCCCCATCTGTAAGCGTAATAACAGAAGTATAAAGCTTCGGTGTTTCTGCTGTCCATTTTTGTGGGTTGCTTACTTTTAAATTCACATTAACAGTAACCTCTTCTCCAGGTTTTAAAGCTGGAATCGTTTTTTTGCCGGTTGCCCCTGGTACAGGAATAGTACCATTGTATAAAGTAACGCTTACCTGACGTGTTTTTGTTACTGTGCTGCCGTAATTCTTAATTTTTGTAGTAACTAAAACATTTGCGTCGCGGTATTGCTTATCAAGGTCGGTTTTGATAAAATAATCCCTAATGTGTTGTTGCGGGCTGCTCCACAATGTTACGTTGCGAAAGATGCCGCTTAAACGCCACATATCCTGATCTTCCAAATAACTGCCGGTTGTAAAACGATAGACTTCTACAGCTAAAGTATTTTTACCGGGATGCACATATTTCGTCAGGTCAAATTCTGCTGCATTGCGGCTATTTACACTGTAACCAACCTTTTTGCCGTTCACCCAAATGAAAAACCCAGCATCCACTCCGTCAAAAGTGATAAAGGTGCGGCGGCCCTCCCACTGTGCTGGTAAGGTAAAATCACGACGGTAACTGCCTACCGGATTCCTTTCTTTATATGCGGTAAATTTTTCGGGTGGCGTGCTCATCACCTTTGGGAAATCTTTTTGAAATATGTAATTGAAGTTACTGTAGTAAGGCGTTCCATATCCTTCTACTTGAAAACATGATGGCACTTTAATTTCTTTCCAATTGGAAACATCATAATCAGTTTTGTAAAAATCAACAGGGCGCTTTTGTGGCCAGTCTACCCAATTAAATTTCCATGCGCCGTTTAAACTCCGACTAAATGAGGATGCATGTCTTTTGGCTGCCAGTGCTTCTTTTAAAGAAGCATATGGCATTAATGTAGCATGGCTCGCTTCCTTGTTGATGCCAATGTTTTCAGGGTCCTCAATTTCTTTGGGCACAAATGCCGTATCAGACTTTGACAAAAAAGTATTTGGTTGTTGCTGTATACCATAACTTGCCATATGGCTAAAACAAAAAATAACAATCAGTTGAAAAAAGGCAATCCTTTTCTTAATTAGGGTTCTACTCATAAGATAATAATATATTGTAATGAAAGTACTAATGCGCTTTGTTTTTGACTAACAAATAACTATAAATTATACACTGGTTAATTGCCCTATCATACATATTTATTGCCAATGCGTACCATAAATCATTAACATTTGAGTGTTGACGGCCTATCACAGCCAGTTTCTTAATGTTTTTGGCCGCGCCATTAACGATAATGGAGTATCGCACTTTAGTTTGGAGCCACAATTTTTAGTCGTCATTTCATTTTAGTTCCGCTCGCTTTATTTAAAATAAAATTACCCACCTGCGAACCTTGTACAACACCATTGTCAATAGCATCCATAAAGTGTATCCCACCCCAAAACCTGGAAATTGCAGCTTCTTTTGCCGCTTGGGCGAAGGAATTAAAATGTCTTGCCGGTATGCCAAACTGTACTTCAACATTATCGATGTATTTAAAATCGTTACCGAAGTAATGTGTAAGGATAACAGCAGAGGTTGCAGAAACTACAGAATGTCCGCTGATATATTCTGGGAATGGAGGTGTTTGCAGCAAAGGTTTCCAATGAGGATCAATATACATTCGGATGGCAGTTTCCGGCCGGACGCGATTAGTACGGTATTTATCATCCCAGCAGCAGATAAAGGCATCCATCAGACCTACGGCCACCATTGTGTTTACCTCCATCGTTTTGTTAAAATTAGCTTTACCGTGCTCACAAGCAATGGCGGTTATGCCCATCCAGTGCGCGCCTGGTGAAATCTTTTTTAAGCCGATCAGCATATGCCCGTTGTTTTGAACGGCGAAAGGGTTGCAATCCCAAAAATTTGCAATATTTTTTTCTTCCAGGCTTAAACCTTTGCCGCTTTTCGTATAACTCAGTTGTAGGATTTTATAAAAGCCTGAATGCTTATCTGCGGAAAACGGAATTGGCGCGGCGGGTACAAATTGAGAAGCGGAATCAAGCGTTAGGGTGCGTACAGTATTAAAATAAGGCTCAACCGGTACCATGTAGGAAGGGGGTGTCAGATCCCAGCTACCCGGTACACGTTTAAGCTTATACCTTGGATAATTACTTATTTTACGGTAACCATCCGCTTTTGCATAAGCCAGTATCTCCCTGCTGATAACTTGAGCATAGCTTTTTGAACTATCGACCACTTGGCTGGTAAAACCTATCCTACGACAGGAATCTAAAAATACATCTTCGTGTTTGGCCATTAAGTTCCCGGATGGTTGTAGTTTGGCGGCTGTTTCGAACATGGCAAGCACAGCGCTTAACTTAGGGTTATAGGGCGTATTGGTTTTAGGCAATCTTATAACAGGATATTGGTTTAAGATACCATGCATACTTTTAATATGCTTGTCATTCTGGGCCATTACCTCATACCCAGCCAAACAGGTATAGGCAAAAAAACGCGCGGCCAGTGGTGGATTGGTCACGTCATGGACCATTACGTCCGTCATATGCGCTGTTACTTTTCCGATATCCCGGTTTGTTAACTCAGGCTGGTTTTTTTTAACACACGCTGCCATAAAAAGCAGTAGCAGCACTGGCAAGGTTATTAGGGCATTTCTTTTCATTGCTTATTGTTGTTGGTAAGCTTTAAACCGGCCTTGATCAAGGCTAAATAGTAAAACATTGTTGAATTGCAGCACTCCCCGTATATCTCCCCATAAGTTAAAGCCGGAGTGCTGCTGATCCACATATCTAAAACTGCCTGCACCATTGCCTTTCAGTAATATACCGTAGTTGGCATCGTATTTGCCAAAACGAATACGGCTGTGGTTGATATTGCCACAGAGCAGCAAGTCACTTTTACCGTCATGGTCATAATCCAGTGTCATTATCTGATATATCGGTGAATACTGCGCCTGTAAGGGTAATGCCGCAATTTGTAACTTGCCCTGGGCGTTACTAATAAAAAGGGTTGTCGCCAAATGATTTGCGCTAAGGTGACCGGCACCTTTCAGTTCTTCGGAAGTAAATACTTGATCAATCGTAGCATCAGCATAACTTTTATAATCGGAGAAACGGGTACGCATCACACTGATCTGGTCAAGCATTTCATCGCGGCTTACATAAGGATAACTTTTATGCTGAATGTAAAAACACAGCATGGGGTCCATTGACCCGTTATCGTCAAAGTCCTTATAAAACAACTCTGCTGGTTCAGCATCGCTTGCCCTGCATTGGGTATTTAAACCCAAATTACCCGCAACAATATCCGGGTGCCCGTCATGGTTAATATCACTTGCCTGGATGCAGTTCCACCAACCACTGTATTTTTTATCGAAATATTTTACCGACGCATCGGTTAGTTTCCCGTTCGCGTTTTCCAAAACCCTTATCGGCATCCACTCACCCACGATAACCAAATCAGGCCTTTTATCGCCGTTCATATCCACCCATGCAGCATCAGTCACCATGCCTATGTGTTTCAATAAAGGGTTATAGTGAACGGTTTGATTGGTAAAATGACCTTTGCCGTCATTTATTAAAATATAGCTTTCCGGCGTTTCCGGGTACCGGCCCGGGATAACACGGCCACCAACAAACAGGTCAGGCGAACCGTCGCCGTTGATATCGGCAACTTTTACACAGCTTTTGCTGCTTAGCATTTTTGGTAGGCCACCTATTGCTTTGGTGAAATTTCCTTTACCATCATTAAGGTATAGCCTGTCTTGCAACAGCGGGTCATCCGTCAAATAGTCGGCGTAGCCACCGGATGCCACATAGAGATCGGGCTTACCATCGCTATTGGCATCAAAAAACAGCACCGCTGCATCGGTGCTGTTTTTGTCTGCTGCAAAAGCAGGATTGGGCTTATTTACAAATTTTAAATTTTCCTGCTGCAAGTATAGCATTCCGGGTATTCCATCATGCCCGCCAACATACATATCTTCTAACCCGTCAGCATTTACGTCGCCTTTGGTAATAATGGCGCCCGAAAAAGAAACTGGGTTAACCATTAAGGGCTGTCGTTTAAAATCGTTAGTGGCGTTTTCGCTTTCGTGCGATACGATGGGCGAAGTAATTTCCTTAAATGCAGGCGTTATCTGTTTTTTGCTGATAGCGGATGTTATGGCATCCTTTTCCTTCAGGGTGATCGCCTGATCGGCTTTTATATTTTGAACTAACTGCATTTTACCGCGTTGCCAGGTTATCCGCAGGGAATCTATCTTTTGATCTTTACCAAGGCCAAAATGCAATATGGGTGACACCCCGGATTGAAAACCCCGTGTGGGCATTTGTTCGAGATATTGGGTTTTATTGCCCTTATAGATCGTCACCGTGGCCCCTATCCCCTGCGTATTAGCATCGGCACCTTTTAAGCTGATGGAAAGATAATGATTGCCGTTTTGCTTTATCGCCTGGTTTTCGTAAACAAAAGCCGGCCGGTTAATATTATTGGTTACCAGGTCAAGGTCGCCGTCATTATCAAGGTCAGCGTAAGTTGCGCCATTACTATTTGAAGATTTTATTATGCCCCAGTCAGCGCTGGTATTTGTAAATGTCGTGTTGCCATTATTTTTAAAAAAGTAACTGCTAACCTTTGATGAAGGCATTCGGTTTACAATGTTTAGCAGATCCTGGCGCATCACATTACGGTTGCGCAGGTTATCCCCCATAAACTTGAGGAAGTCCATATTGGTATAATCACGGGTATAGCCGTTGCTTACAAAAAGGTCCTTCCATCCATCATTATCGTAATCAGCAAATAAGGGGGCCCAGCTCCAGTCGGTATTGGAGATACCGGCTAACTGCCCAACTTCGCTAAATGAATTATTGCCGTTATTTACATGAAGCATGTTGCGCATGTACTGGTAGTAAAACCCGACCCGCAGGTTCAAATCGAAGGCATCATAGTTATCGGCACCGAATAAAAGTTTTTGACGCTTATTATCCTCGGGAAGCATGTCCAGCGTATAGATATCAGGCTTGGTGTCATTGTTAATATCGGCTACATCGTTACCCATAGAATAAAAAGAGGTATGACCAATTTGCTTTTGAAGCTGATCTGTAAACCCGCCCTTCCCGTTATTGATATATAATCGATCAGGTACGCTATAGTCATTTGACACATAGAAATCCGGCCATCCGTCGCCATTAATATCAGCTATGCCGGCTGCCAGCCCATAAGAAAATGAGGTGTTAATTATTCCAGCCGCTGCTGTAAAATCAATAAAGTGCCCATGATCATTTCTCAATAAGCGTATCCCCGATTCTGCATCCGGTTTACGTATCATATCCTTAACGGAAATATCATCAACAAGACTTATCCGTTGCGGATTGTGGTTTACCAGTAAAAGATCAAGATCACCATCGCGGTCGCAATCAAAAAAATAAGCTTGTGTACTGAAAGACGGAAATGCGAGGCCATAATTAGCAGCCTGATCTAAAAACAGCGGCACACCAGAATTATTGTTACCCTGATTTATAAATAACTGGTTAATGCGTTTTTCAGCTTTTATTTTCCCGGAGTAGCATACATAGATATCTAGTTTGCCATCACCATTAACATCCGCCAGCGTAACGCCGGTTTTCCAGGGGCCCGGACGGCCTGCTACCCCAGCCTGTTCAGTAATGTCCTTAAACTGCATATGATCCTGGTTCAAATACAGTTTATTATCAGTCATGTTCGCGGTAAAGTAAATATCCTGTAGGCCATCGCTATTTAGATCTCCGACAGCCACACCTCCGCCATTATAAAAATATTCATACATCAACACGTTGGTGTTTAGACCTTCTGTTAACGTATTGGTGAAATTAATATGCGTTTGTTCTTCGGATAATAATTTAAATAAGGTTTGGTGTATCCCCGCTTTTTCGCATCCTGTCAAAAACAGCAATAGTAAACCAGGTAAAATAAACAGGAACACCCTACTATGACAAATAACAGAAAATGCTAACTTGGCTAATTTCATCGTTTTGTTGGGATATTGATAAATGAAGTAATCATATTAAACAAAAAAACACAATCCCAGACCAGCCGGGATTGTGAACGTAAATTAAGTTATAACTAAAGCCTCAATATCCTGGATTTTGTTTAAGCTTTGTGTTTTGGTTAAGAATCCGTTGCGGTATAGGCAGCCAGTTCATGTACTGTGAAAATGTATTTTGAAATACTTTAACCGGCGTGTAGATTAACACTCCTCCACCGCCTACTGTAATCTTCATACCATATTCAGCAGCGGTTAAAACGGCCGGCCCTTTTGTGGTGATATCCCAGCGCCTTATATCATACCAGCGTTTATCTTCAAAAGCAAGTTCTACACGACGTTCACGACGGATATTTTCCCGCATTTTCTCCTGACTTAATCCTGCCGGAATCTCAGGCAGGGCTACCCGCGCCCTAACCTTTTTAACCGCGTCATAAACCGATTGATCCGGTCCCACAGCTTCATTTTGCGCTTCCGCATAGCTTAAGAGCACTTCTGCGTAGCGGTAGAACTGATAATTTGAGGTACCTGGGCTGGTTCCAAGACTTGTTTGGCCAAGGATAGATTCGTCCAGTGTTTTGCGCCCATTGTAACCGGTATTGGTTATATCACTTGTAGAACCAAGATCTATCTGATTACCACCCCCTATTCTTGATAAAAAGGGTTCGCCCTGCCAGGCTGAGCCATCATATACAATAGATTTATAGAACCGTTGCTCCCTGTTAACGTATGGATGCTGGTCGTCATAACCAGAACCAGGATCATTGATGGGTTTACCATTATCCATTTCATAATCATCCACCAAACCTTGGGTGGGTACTATATTTCCCCAGGCCTGTTGCCCGCCATGAACAAAAACCGGCCCCAAGATCCCCTCGCGCTTATGACCCTTACTTGGCAGCGCATAGCCCCTGGCAAAAATAGTTTCACTATTCCAATTATTGACCGCTAAAAATTGCGCACCATAATCCGGAAATAGACCATATGTGCCCAGGTTCATTACTGCAAGATTGGCAGCCGCAGCTTTCGCCCATTTTGCTTTATCGTTGGTTGTATTAGCTAATGGGCTTGCAGCAAACAGATCAACTGCGCCCTTTAATGTTAAGGCGGCTCCTTTTGTAGCGCGCCCTGTGTTTTGGTTATCTGTTGTTGCGGGTAAATCTGCCGCTGCTGCATCACAATCAGCTTCTATAAAAGCAAGCGTTTCATCAAAAGTGCTCCTGGCAACAAATATGTCGCTGCCATCTAAATTATTTAGCGGCGTTGATATTAATGGGACACCACCATAATTCTGTAATAACAAAGAGTAATAAAAAGCCCGTAAAAATTTAATCTCAGCAACGCGGGATTTATAAAAGGTTTCAGAAAAGTTGCCTTTATTTTTATCTGCCTGTTGCAGAAAAACATTACACTTCCTGATGTTGCCGTACACCGTTTCCCATCTAAAAGCGTTTACTGGTCCATTGGTGGCCCCATCCGCATTAGGGTTGATCGAATTATTGCGTATGATTGCCTGCCCTGGCTGGTTTGACGCCCCGGTCATGCTATTATCGGTCCACTGATCAAGCATTTCCGTATTGTTATTCAGATCCGGCAGATTATTGTAAATATCGTTCACAAACAAATCGGCATTAGTTTCAGAACTGAATGTGGCATCATCTGTTACGATTCCTTTAGGAGGCACGTTTAAAAAGTCGTCTCTTTTACAAGCAGCGATACTTATAACCAGGAAGGCAATTAAAAAGACTTGTCTGTTTTTTATGTTTTTGAGTTTCATATTAATCTTTTAAAAAGTTGCGTTGAGTCCTACTGAAAGCACACGTTGCTGATAATAATTTTGGTTACTGCCGGAATTTTCCGGATCAATACTTTCTTTCATGGAAGGTGTCCAGAAAAAAATATTTTGGCCCGCGGCATAAATCCTTAATGAGCGGATCGTGTTGCCCGTTAATTTATTGGGGAATGTATAACCAAGCTCTGCGCTTTTTAAGCGGATGTAAGAATTGTTTCTTAAATACCAGCTGGATACTTGTGTGTTGTTGTTAGATGGCGTATTAGTTACCCTTGGATAGGTAGCATTCGGTGTCGAAGGCGTCCAGTGGTCCTGGTAATAAAGTTCGGTAGCAGACCCTGACCCCAAAAATGGGAATACATAATAATTTTCAAGCCGGATATTACTTAAACCAGAACCCTGAAAAAGCAGATCCAGGTCGAAGTTTTTAAAGGCGATCCTCGGCTCAAGCCCCCAGATAAACTGCGGCGTTTGCGGGTGTCCTATATCGGTATTATCATCACCGTCGATCCTGCCATCAGGCGTTCCGTTAGGGCCGCTTAAGTCGGCATAACGCAGGTCGCCAGGATGTACCGGACCGAATGTTGGTACGGGGATCCCTGGCTTTAAAACTGGGTTTGTAGCTTTGGGATCTACGAAATCCGCGTCGCTGAAATAACCTAGGGCATTGAGTCCATACTGCTCACCTAAAGAGCGACCTGTTTGGCGCCTGTTTGGATTGTTGAAGGTTGCACCGTTTTCGAAAACTTTAAGCTGCTTGTTTTTCGCATACGTTAAGGTTCCTTTTATATCCAGCCTTAAACCGTTCGAGAAGTTTTTAAAAGAAGTGATTGTCAGATCGACGCCACGGTTATCAATAATACCCGCATTAACAGGGCCGGTTGCAACGCCGTATTCTCCAGGCAACACGGCCCCAATGGTAACCAAAAGGTTTGACCGCTTTTCATAAAAGTAATCCACTTCCAGCCCTAAAGCACCCTTAAAGAAGCTGCCTTCAAAACCTATATCGGTTTTATTGGCTTTTTCCCAACTAAAATCAGCATTTTTCTGAAGGTTTTCATAAATTCCCTGTGTGGCATTTCCTCCTATCACTGCGGACGTTGAAGCGACATTATACTGGCTTAGATAAAGGTAGGAACCATTTGGATAATTACCCGACTGCCCCCAGGAAGCCCTGATCTTTAGGTTGTCTATCCAGGTAAAATTGTCCTTGATAAATTTCTCTTCAGACAGTCGCCATCCTGCAGAGAATGCGGGGAAGAAACCAAATCTACGGCCAGGCCCAAAAAGGTAACTGCCATCATATCTGCCTGTTGCCTCGAAAAGATATTTTTTATCATAAGCATAACCAACTCTGTAAACATATCCGATTTGCTTTTGCCCGCCGGAGCTACCTCCCACAGTAGCGTCACTCGGAAGAGGGCCGCCAAAATCCAGTTCGTCTATATCAAGGTTATAGTTTATTCTATTAGCAGAGAAGCTATTAGTCCTTACATTTCGATACTCAGCCACCAGTAAGCCGGTGATATCGCTTTTCCCAAACGAACCCGAATAATTTAGAAGACCTTGATAGGTAAGTGCATGATTTTGTGTATACGCTTCATAGAATTGCGGTTTCGAACTTCCCTGAATACTTTTGTTGTAAACGTAAGGCTTCTTTAAGGTATCAACCGTATAAAACTCAATCGGTGTGGTGTACCTACGAGTAAAGGATGTATTGCCGCCAAATACAGGGTCCGGGCCGTTATCATAGCTTATTACCCCTTTTAAACTCAACCCCTTGATTAGCAATTGTTGTTCTATTGATAGTTGGGTTAATAAAGACGTGTTTTCATTTACCTGATAACCGCTGCCGTAGATTTCACCTATCAACGACTGACCTATGTAGCCTGATGGCAATCCGTTATTGTATCGAACCGGATAGGTAGGATTTTGCCTTTGTGCCTGACCAATGATTGTACCTGCACCTTGTGATGGAAAGTGCTGGTTCTCCAGATAGCTGTTAACCGAAAAGTTTACCGTTGTGGTTTTTGTAGCCTTTGCTGTTAAGTTTAACGAACCGTTATACCTGTTCAGATATGTGGTACTCCACATACCGGCCTGATGATTATAGCCCACCGAAGCAAAATACCTTATATCATCATTACCGCCCGAAAGCGTAAGATTATGGTATTGAATAGGCTGATTTTTTAAAATGATGTCATCCAGAGGATGACCGTCAGAATGGCCGTCAGGATCCGAATGATCTTTAAATTTCTGAAGGTCACCGGCGTTATAGGTTGGGGTACGTCCTTCGTTCGCATCTGCTTCATTCCTTAGCGAAGCATATTCAAATGAATTTACAAACCGTGGAACGCTGGTCGGATTTTGCCAACCGTAATAACCACTGTAAGACAAGGTAGCCTTTCCAACTTGTCCCTGTTTGGTGGTCACCAATAACACCCCATTTGCTCCGGCGACGCCGTATGGCGCAACAGCGGCTGCATCTTTTAGCACACTAAACGTTGCTATAGTATTTGGGTCTAAGCGGCTGAAATCGCGTGGCACACCATCTACGATCAACAATACACCTTGGCGGCCGTTGGTAGATGTACCGCGTATCTGGATGCCTGAGCCATCGATACCCGGCTCACCACTTCCCTGCGTGGCAATAAGGCCTGAAGCCCTGCCCACAAGGCTGTTTGTTAAATTCGCAACCGGTTTCCTGGCAATCTCTGCCGTATTTATGGTCGACACCGCTGCGGTAGACGAGGTCTTCTTTTGCGTGCCATAACCTACAACAATCACCTCATTCAGATTTTTATTAGTTGGTTGTAAGCTAATGCTTAAGGTCGTTTTTCCATCAATTGCCGCCTCAACAGCGTCATATCCGATATAGGTAAATATTAAGATAGCGTTCTCTTCGGCCTGCAGCGAGAAATTTCCATTTACATCAGTGACCGTGCCGATGCTCGTCCCTTTAATTTTTACAGAAACGCCCGGCATAGATTGACCGTCGGAACGATCAGTAACTTTTCCTTTTACAATTATGGGGCTTGTGTTTGCATCCTTAACAATGGCGTATGTTTTATTATTTAAAACTGTGGTTAAATTGTGCGCAGAACTAAGACCGGAGAAAAGTAAAAGAGCAATACTACCCAGGTAAAACCGTGGCTGTGAAATAATTGAAGTTTTTTTTAGTAAAGTCTTTTTCATAATTGAACTTTTAATTGCGCATAATGAGGGTTTGGAATTAAATTGGTTTGATAACAGCTGTTTACTTTCATTGGCATTTAGGTGAATGGTTTTAAATTTTAAGGGTTCGATAATTTCGTTTAAATAGCGTTGCGATTACCACCTAACCCAAGCAGCAGGAGGTAAGGCACACATTTAATGCGTATTACAGAATGAATAATATGTACTTATTTAATTGGTTGGAACAAATAACATGTTTTATTAAAGCGGGAGTTTGCCAAATCATACATATTTATTGACATAAAGTGCATTTCAGAATTATTGGGCAATAAAGTCGACTTACACCTGACATTATTAAAAAAGATTTTCAACAGTGTTAAAAATGCCGGAATTTTTAACGTTTGGAAACAATAGAATTATTTTGTCGGATAATCTAAAAGCAAAAAAGCGCCCGGATATTTGATCCGTAACGCCTTAGAATTAATCAACTACCGATCAGTCTCGCCTAATCAATCTTTTAAAAATCTTACCACTTTGTTATTTATAATTCAAAGTCGCAGCAATAATTTTGGCTTTTGTGTGTACGTTTCCCAAAGTAATTCGCCAAACAGCGTATTTGCCCATGCAAACCATTTACGGGTAAACTTAGTAGGATCATTTTTGTGGAATGACTCGTGCAT
>NZ_JBSRZI010000022.1:0-43505 GCF_054057495.1 Mucilaginibacter sp. UYNi724
GCTTCACTTGGCGATTACTATCATACCGTTACACTGGGTATTAAGGCTTATTTAAAAGCGGAAAAAATACAAACGGTAATTGAAAATCCGGGAGCTGGAAAAGATGAAGATCAAACAGTTTGTGTTATTGTCTTCGGATCGGATCTTGGGCTGGTAGGCCATTTCAATGACCTGCTGTCCGGTTTCGTGCAACAATCTTTTAATGTTATTACCGGTAAAAAGGAAATTTGGGTAATCGGCGAACGTATCCAGGCGCTTTTAGCAGACGCAGGGCTTAATATTACGAAGTCTTACGCTGTTCCTGTTTCTATTGATGCGGTTACGCCGTTAATTCAAAGTCTTTTGATCGAAATTGAAGAAATTCGTGAAATCAGGAATATAAAGCAGTTTTATGTATTTCATAATCAGCCCAAAACCGGGTCGAGCTATGAGCCGGTTTTGCAAAGGTTATTGCCGCTTGACGAAAAATGGATGCAGGATCTGATGGCTGTACAATGGCCGACAAATACCATACCCGAAGTTATTGGCAATACGGTGACCACACTAAGCGCACTTATCAATGCCTATCTATTCGTTTCGGTATTTAGGGCAAGTACAGAGTCATTGGCGGCAGAAAATGCGAGTCGATTGGAAGCGATGCAGCGGGCGGAAAAAAGCATAAGTGATATGCTGGAAAACCTGGGTAAGAAATTCCAGAGTTTGCGCCAAAGCATGATCGACGAAGAGCTTTTCGATGTCGTTTCGGGCTTTGAAGCTTTAAAGAAAAAGTCAAACAGATAAATGGTAACAAAATAACATTACAAAACATGAAAAATCAATTTGAAAAGCTAAACAAGCAAGAACGACTACTTTTATTTAGTGCTCCGGCTTTGGTGTCGGTGTTGGCAGCAAGCGAAGGAAATAAAATTTCAAAGCCAGATAAAGCAGACGCGATTTATCTGGCACATTTAAAGACGTTCACCGCAGCGTTTCTACTTTTGCCATATTATGATGAAGTATACAAAAACTTTAAACTCAATTTCAACAATATAGTCGATAAATATTCGCCGCTCAATAATCTCAGCCGGGAAAAATTGAGGGAGGAGATAAATACCGCAAATATTGTAATTGACAAGCTTGATAAAACATTTGCACTTGCACTCCATAAAAGTCTGCAAGATTATGAACAACATGTAAAGCACGCTGATATGGGATTAGTTGATTTTATAATTCCGGTACCTGTACCAGGAATAACGGATTAAAAAGTCAAAAAATCAATTCGAAACCCGTCCGGTTAGTAGGAGTATGATCATCAATCATTAGTTCCGGGCAGGGTGTCTGGAATTTCCATTTTGGCTACACCGATCCGGTCATCCGCCATCCCATAGTAAACATCGATACGGTTGGGTTGACCAATGTCGTCGCGTCGGTCTATACCTGTCGGGAACACAACATTGCCGATAGTTCCGATGGTTTCCTCCGGTAATTCCGGAACTAATATTGGATTAGGTGAACGATAAAGTATTTTCTGCGGATTTTTTTCTGAAAGTATCATCACCCCGGCAGAATAGCATAATTTTGGTTTAGCAGCCGTTGATCCCTTCAATTCATGTACACCGTGATACATGACGAGCCAACCATGTTTGGTTAACAAAGGTGGCGCTCCAGCACCTATTTTCAAATTCTCCCAGGGTTGTTCCGGAAGAGCTAAGCGATGGTTGGACGTGAATTTGGCATATTGGATGGTAGTGTCTTCTCCTAAATTATAATAGGAGATCCAAATACTCTCCTTATGTGAATCTATTTCCCGGTTTTTATGTTTAACAGTTTCCTCGGGAGTTGTGCCTGGAAAAAGCGGGCGGTGCAACATACCGATAGAAGGGTGTCCGTGAGGGCTTGGAATAACTAAAGGGAAGACGCTGCCATCTTTATTATTAATGCCATTAAAGTCCACGTGCTTATATGAAAGGTACTTTACCAGCCCTAAGCGTTCCCAATTAAAAAGGTCTTTTGACCTGGCCACAGCAATGCGCGGCCCATCCGGCCCGAAGGCGGTATAGGTCATGATATAATGCGCTAAAGGTTCTACATAAGTTACCCTTGCATCTTCACAGCCACCTCCACCGTTGGGGCGTTTTTCGTATTTGACTTCAGGCTGTAACGCTATACCCAAACGTTCTACGCCAATAGGCTCCCCGGATTTATTAAATTTCACTCTCGCTATACCTATACGGGAATAATTGTTTTTTGCCACCAAACGCGGGAAAAGGTATAGGGCACCATCCGGTCCACGGGTTGCTGCCGGGTTAAGTACCCCTTCGGTCTCCAATTCATTGCCCGGTTCGGGCTCCATTATGGTGCCGATGCGTTGTAGCTGGAATGGGATCATGATTTTTTGCTTTTATCTTTGCCGGGAATGGCTATTTGCAACAAAGTAATTTGGCCGTCGGGTTGAATCTCGCATTCTCCTAATTCAGCAGGTAAGAGCATCACGTCACCTTTACCGATCTCGTGATTTTTTGCATTAAATACCACATTTCCGGTTCCCTCTATACCAACTAAAATAGTAGGCTCGTTATTGACGCCCACTTTAAACAGCGACTTGTATTTCATGCGCCATAATATGAAATGCTCGTTATCAAATAATTTTTCGGTATTTGACTGTTTAGCATCAACAACCGGCTTTGCCGGCCCAATATTAACCTGTTCAAAATCAATACAGGCAAGCGCCTCATCCACCTGAAGGTCACGTGGTTTACCAGTTTTAGGATCAGTTCGATCCCAATCGTAAAGCCGGAAAGTAACGTCACTATTTTCCTGTACCTCGAACACTACCGTTCCCCCAAGTGTGTGTACCGTACCAGAATGAATAAACACAGCATCTCCCGCTTTAGGTACAAAACTATGCAGCCTATCAGCTACACAATTGTTTTGAATAGCGGCACGTAAATTTTGCTGGTCAGTGCCTTCTTTTAGCCCGGCATATATGCGGCTATCGTTACCTGTTTCTAAAACCACCCAGGCTTCCGTTTTTCCAGTGTCACCTTTAGGTATATAGCTTTTTTGATCGTCTGAAGGATGAACCTGTACTGACAAAACTTCCTTACAATCTAAGAATTTTAACAAAAGAGGAAAATAATCAAAACGGTCAACAAGTATTCCCATTAGTTCTTTGGGAAATTCTTTCATCAATTGAGTGATGGTATAACCCTTTAAGTTTCCATTAGTAACCTTACTGGCATGGTCTTTTCTGTCGCTCAAAATCCATGCTTCGCCAATTGGTTCCTCCTTTGGCAGTGGTTTAGACAATAAATGCGCTAATTTTCTGCCACCCCATAATCTATATTGATAGATGGGCTCGAATTTTAAGGGGTACAATGCTTTATCCATGTTTTGTAGTAAGCTTACTTATTGAAATAAGTTTCGATTTATTGTAAGATAAGAGAATGATCGAACGGAACTAACCATAAATTAATGAAATGTTAGTATCCACAGTTATAGTAACAGCCGTGTCGGGATTAAGTAAAACTGCTATAATGTGCACGCCTGAACCGCAAGATTATTAATTTACAAACGAAACATTTGTTTAAATGGACTTTATATAAATAAAGTTAACCTTTTAATAACAGCGGATTGGGGACGAACCCTAATAAATAGACCAATAATTGTTTCTATCAATAGCTGATCTATAAAAAAGATACCGATAAAACAATCTTCCATTTTTTTGCTTCTACCAAAGAGAAATCATCCCGTTCTGCTGTCATCAAAGTTGATGGATTCAAGGACAGCACTCGTACTGAAGAATTCCATAGGAAGCCTAAAAAAGAAAAATGTTGCCTTAAAGCATCAAATCAAGCAATTAAAAATCTTCGATCAGGTATAGGTCAACCTGGCCAGTAACGCAGTTAATTAAGCAGCAGGCTCCTTCGAGATCATTATTGACACCTTACATAAGAATGGCAATACAAATATTGTAAGTGATTTTGGCAAAGGCATCGCGCCCAAAAGACCGCTTTATTCAAACAAATAAATTACAAAGTGATGAGTATAGACAAAGAAAATACTGATAAGAATAAAGACTTGAAAGTAAAACGGAAAAGAACGACCAACCCACCTATCAACGATGGCATGAATACTCCGGTTCCGGATAGTACAGTGATTCCCATTATTTCTAAAAGTGAAGAAGCATTATATAAACAAGCTGAAAATCCCTTGGGTGATCCGCATAAAATTTAATTATTTGTAATGCTGCCTTATTTTCTATGTTGCTTTTTGACGGCATTGAACGCGTCTCCAACTTCAGCGACGGCGGCCAGCAATTTACTTTTAGTGGTTTTCAATTCCAGTGTCCAAAAGTCAATAGCATAGTCGTCGGAAATATCGACACTTCGGTTGTCTTTGATACCAGAAGCACCACTTCCTTTAGCCTAGGCAATCGCAAGTGAAATTTTTAATGTATCAGTTATTGCCTGTAAGGCACACATAACCATCAACCTAAAGGTAAAAAGTTAAACTATTAAATTCACGGGTTTGATTGAATTTTAAAAAAGTTTCTGGAAAATTCTAATCTATACCACTGATTTAAATTTTTTAGATAAATTAGAGTCAGTAACACAAGATTAATTTTATTGATACTTTCTTTGAGGAAATTTTATTTACGTCGATTGCACTGCAAATTTTCTTGAAAAATCAGTATCCAGCTTTTCTACAAGTTCCCTACTAATTTTTCACAGATTCCTATCGTATACTTGGAATAAAAATGAAAAAGATCGCAATGTTATTCCTATTGTTAATAATGGTAGGTTTTGTAAAAGCGCAGGACTTAAAATCGAAAAATGTACCTGCCATCATTAAAACTGCTTTGTCAAAAAAGTATCCTGAAGCAGCCAAAGTCAGTTGGGAAAAAGAGAAGGGGAATTATGAAGCTAATTGGGGAGGTAAGTCCGGCGAGGATAATTCGGTGACATTCACCCCGGCAGGAACATTTGTAGAGATCGTAAAAGCTATTCCAATAACTGAATTACCTGAGGCAGTGGCTTCTTATGTTGCTGCACATTTTAAGGGTGCCAAAATTAAAGAAGCTGGGAAAGTGACCGATGCCGAAGGCAAAACCAGCTACGAAGCCGAGGTAAAAGGCGGCGACCTGATCTTTGATGAGAATGGCAGGTTTGTAAAAAAGGATTAAGCATTGAAAAAAAACTTTGTTTGGTATCTTTCAGGGGCAATTACTACTGGCTTCCTATTACTTACTGCATTGGTCTTTGTTGACCCATTACCCATGATCGACCGTGAATTTTCAGAGGAAGTGCAGGAACACCATAACCTCCTTCTTGACCATGCCATGAAGTTCATTAGCTGGTTTGGGGACATACCGGGTTTAGCCATACTCATTGGAGGTACAGCTTTGCTGTTCTTAATATATAGCTATAAAAAAGAAGCTTTATTCATCGTGCTAACTGGCCTTTCGGGGCTGGTTAGCACCTTGGTCAAGCTGCTGGTTAACCGTCCACGCCCTCTTCCTTCTTTGGTGAGGGTCATCGAAAAAACACAACAGCAAAGTTTCCCTAGTGGCCACGTATTGTTTTACACGGTATTTTTCGGCTTTCTTCTCCTGCTCATGCACAGGTTGGATGATTTAAACAAAAAATTACGCATCCTTATTTCCTTCGTTTCTATTTTTCTCCTTTTCACCGTTCCGGTTTCCCGCGTCTATTTGGGAGCTCATTGGTTCACAGACGTTTTGGCAGGATTGTTTCTGGGCCTGCTTAGCCTGGCCGGGCTCAGCTTTTTTTATTTAAGGGTCAAGGACTATAAAACACAAATCCGGGAATAATCTAAATAATAGTTTGGGGCGGATATATTAGATGTTTATTTAGATATATCCAGAGCCATTTCGCTTTTTTATGGTAGGATTATAATGTTTAAATTTGAGTTTATAAATCTGCCCGCCTATGCAGCACTTAAAAGAGTTTTTAACCCGCATCCAAATTTTCGACTTACGGATTATTGAAGACGAAATTTATATGGATTGGGGAACAGATGAAAAGAAGCATGTCAAAACCTACGACCTGACCCACCAAACACCGTATTACGATTCCTTTTCTTACAGGAGCGAATTAAGGGTATTGAAAGACATGGCCTTTATTGACCTGTTGACCTTAGACAAAGAACGTATCCAACTACAATTAACCGAACTGGATAAAGTCCGTAACCGCTTCAAAGAGTTTTGGAATTACTACCATGATCACTATTCCGAGATGGTACGGGTTTATAACCGTTCTTTTATTATTTCCGTCCGGCTGGAATATTTATTTATTGTCAACGGTCTGCAATCCACCAACGCGAATATTGAGGTAAGCGGTAAATTCGGTGAAGACTTGGGCGAATCGGTCAAGCTTCGGGAAAAGTTCTTAATGGAACTAATTAATGCAACTGCAACAGCCATTAAGCCCAAAAGATCAGAAGCTGAATTTAAAGAATGGCTGGATGCTGAAAGAAAAAAAAAGGAAGCAGAATCGGAAAAGTCTGAAACCACTGACGTAACAGTAATCACTCCTAAATCCGAAACACCATCCGTGCCGGAAACAGCCGTCGATCCTGGACTAAACGTAGAACAGTTAACTACTGCTAAAATAGTGGGTTACTATCCGACTTTTAAGGAGGGGGTAGCCGGCCAACTATTTAATTTATTAAAAACCTATTTTGCTCCGGAAGATCATGCCGTGCTGGAAGAATTATTGTTACACGACGAAGCCCCTGTAACGCCTTTGTTATTCAGGGGTTCCGCTACTCAACTGGCCGATGCCTTTAAACAACTCAAAGAAGCCAATCTGATTGTAGGCTGCCGTATGAGCGACCTCGAAAGATGGATAGCACCGAAATTTTTATACCTGTCCCCACAATCCGAACCCAGGGAATTACCCGAGGGTTACCTCAATGGGCTGATGTCCACTAAAGGCCGTCCCTGCAAATCCCCCATCCTTAAAATCGAACGAAAGGAAGACACGTTTTTTATTCTGCCCGCTCCCAGCAACAAAAAATAGCAAAAAAATGAGGGGGTAGGTGCAGGGTTACCGCTTACCTACTTGTAACCCTGCAAACCAAGCCCCTACCATTGCAGCATTAAACAAAATTAATGCGCAATGAAAGATACACTCACCTTTGACCAGTTACCCGAGGCGGTAACTAAGATGCAAGAAAAGCTGGAGACCATAGAACAGCTTTTACTTCAACGACAAGAACAGTCGCCGGAGCAGGACGAAATTATGCCTGTTATCCGGACTGCAAAATTTTTAGACCTTGCTGTTCCGACTGTTTACAGCAAAGTATGCCGTAAAGAACTCCCTGCTCATAAGCGCGGTAAGCGTCTGTATTTCTACCGCTCGGAACTCAACGAGTGGATCAAGTCAGGCCGGAAGAAGACCGCAGACGAAATCAGGGAAGAAGCCCTGCAGCATCTGACAACCAGCAGTAAAAAAGCTAAGCATTTTAAAGCCGATGGAGCGCATTAAGCCCGCTTGGTTCATCAATGGCAAGGCCATTGAATCAATCCCTTTAAAGGCGATCTTAAGCCTGTCAAAAAGCCAACGGCTTTTTGAACGCAGACCGATACACCCGCCTTGATGGTGGCGTATCGATAAGGCACCAATGGTGCCCATTGGAAAAAAAGAAGCGAGCAGATAGCAATACCGTGAACGGTATGCTGAAAGCCCGACACCCGCAGGCGGGTGTAAAACAAACCGGCGACAGGTCGCCGGAGATAACAGCGGCACCTCTGGTGCCACTATTTATACAGCCCGAGAATCGCTACAGCGATTCTCGGAGAACCGCGAAAGCGGCAGGCCGCTTTTGGCGGGGGCAGCACCTTTGGTGCTGCATCAACAGTTCCCGGCTGTATCGCGTAGCGATACAGCCGGGAGCGGAAAAGGCCCTTGGCCTGTAAGCGGAGCCAGCTATGTTTCGGCCCTGCCGAAACTCGCTGGCCCCCGCTCATGCTATCGCATTCGGGGGGATTTTTTTGAGGATTTTTTAACGAATTGAAGCTTATGAAAAGTGCAGTTGAAAAGACAATAGGTACCAAAGCTCAGGCTCCGGCGGGCCGGGCGAACCGGGGCGGCCGTCCAAGCGTACCGCATAAACGGCGCAGTAGTGTGAGCGTCATGTGTACGCTCATTGAGAAAAAAATCATCGAAGCCAACGCGAAGCGCGTAGGCATGAACGCATCCGTTTTCCTGCGGAACCTGGGATTGAATACGCGGATAGAGTTCAGGGTCAAGACCCTGCCTAAGCCGGTTTTGGAAATGCGTGGTACGCTCAATCATATCGCCGCCAACCTCAACCAGATCGCGAAGCGTCGCAATCGAGGCGATGACTTAAACGCAATGGAAAGAGCGTTGCTGGATCAGGATGTACGAAGCCTGCGGGGATTAGTAAAGAACATTAACACGTACGTATCATGATCGGTAAAGTCGGCACAGGTAAGAGTTTCCGGGGTGTGCTGCACTATCTTTTTGAGGGCAGGCGGCAGGAAAGCAAGGAATTGCAAATGCAGGAACTGGAGAAGAAGCAGGTCGAAGTCTTCGCTTATAACCAATGCTTCGGCACCCGTTTGGAACTGGTGCGGGAAATGATCGAAGTGGCAAAGCTAAACCCTGATCAATCAAAGCCGGTGTTTCACTTTTCGTTAAGCTTCGCCCATAGCGATGCAGGGAAGTTAGGCTTGCAGGATAAGATCGACATCGTGGAAAAGCTGGCCGAAAAATTTGATTTTAAAGATCACCAGTATGTGGTGGTAGCGCACAAAGATACCGATCATGAGCATTTGCATATCGTTGCCAACCGCATCGGATTTGACGGCAAAACAGCCAGTGACAGCAACAGCTATAAGCATGTCGCCGAGTTTGCCCGGAAAATGGAACTGGAATACAACATAGAAAAAGTGTTAAGTCCGAATAAGTTTTTAAAGCCGGAGCAAAGAGTTGCACGAGGCCAGCGGTTTGACAACCGCAAGGAAGCTTTAAAAAAGCACCTGCAAGTAGCGGTCAAACAAAGTAACAATGTGCAACAGGTCAAGCAATACATGGAGCAACGAGGCTACAAAGTAGAATTAGGCCGGGGTATCGCTTTTACCGACGCGCAGCACGTTCGCTTTAAGGGGAGCCAGGTCGGCTACGCCATGATGGATATTGAGAAGAAGATACAACAGGAACAGCTTTTACGTCAGCAGCAGGAACAAAACAGGCAGGCCCAGTTATTACAAAAGCAGCAGGAGGAATTAAAGAAACCACAACAGAAGGAAAAGGAAAAGCAGCAAGTACATCAACATACCTCAAGCATAGGCCGGTAACGATGTAAAATTAACAGTAAACAAATTTTATGAACGAATTAATCATGTCACCATGAAACCAAACGACGAAACTCCAATAGATGAGATAACTTTAACATCCGTGTTGAATGAGCACGCAACTGATTTAAAGGAGATCAAAAATTTTATCAAAGAACAACAGCAGCAGATCGATCAAAAAAATGCACTTATTGCAGAAAAGGATGATCATACTAAAAAACTGATCAGCAGCTTTGAACAGAAATACCAGAAGATTGAGGTCACCGTACCCGCACCAAGTATTTTACCCATTTCCAAAATTGCCAGTGAGGGAATGACGACCACGAGAATAGCCGTCATTCAGGTATTGAATGAGCTATTTTCTAAAAACAGGATTTTGGTATTGCCAGAGGACGCCGGGCATGGCTTTTTAAAGATCATGGCTAAGCGCAGCATGTACTTAATAGCTTTGGCTATCGTAGTCGGCCTCGTTAGTTGGTTCGGCTTCCGTAGCTGGTATAAGGACAGCTTAAATACCCGCTATCGTACAGCCTGGTACTGGAACTACTTAATAGCAGATAGCACTAAAAAGCAGAAATTACAGAACCAACTGGACAGTCTGAATATATCAGCGATCAACGGCTACCGTACAGACAGCATCGCCCGGTATTTGGAAATACAGACAACGGAATTACGGATTAAGCAACTGGAAAGGGAAGCGGACAGTCTAAAGAAAATGAGGGGCAAGCCATGAATTGATAACTTGAAAAATCGAAAGGAAGTGAAAAGCATACCAAGCAATTTATCGGCTACACGACTAATACAATTTACTATTTTTGAAAACTGATTATTTCTTGACTGTAATGCCATGAATTTAGAACGTTATCCATATAATAAAAGTAATGACTTTCAAGACTATGAATTTTATAGTGACGGGCCAAAAGGACGGATTAAAAAAATCGTCATGTTTACAAAAATCCCCAATTCCGAACCGCCAATTTATAATTTAGGATTTGGCGATCAAGACCTTAATTCAGGGGAAACAGATGATGTTGTAGTAAGTAATAACGAAGACAGGGATATAGTTTTGGCAACAGTGGCGAACACTATTGTCGAGTTTTGCAATCATTATGGCAATCATTATATTTATGCAAAGGGAAGCACCTTTGCACGTACGAGGCTATATCAGATTGGAATAGCGGGTTTGTGGGATGAAATTAGCAAGGATTTTGATGTATATGGCTTGAAAGATGATGCCTGGCATGTGTTTAAGCCCAACACGATCAATTACGAAGCGTTTTTGGTGAAACAGAAGTTAATTAATTATATTTGAATATTACGATATGAAAGGAGTAAGTATGCCTACTGTAGAAAAAAAAATAAAAACTATAAAAGGTTTTGGGCCCGGGATCGTTAGCGATAATGTTAAAAGCCACGCCAACGACCCATTCTTTATCAAAAAATTAGAGGAAGCCACGCAAACCCTTAAACGGGTGGGATTACCTGGTCAAAAAAAGAAATAACACCTAATACATAAAACGAAATGCCGGTTTTAAATCTGGCATTTTTGTTTAGTATATTTAATAAAGCTATTTCTTGTCTTTTAAAAGCTCAATTTTTTCTTTTTCACTGGCCAATAAACGTTCATAAAGTTTTTTATTTTCTTCAACTAACTCCATAATCTTATCAATTGGATTGAATGTTGGATAAAAGAAAACAGATGCCGACTGATCGTGATTATTAACAGTACTTGCGATTATATTGATTACAGCGTCTTCGCTGAAATTTTTTATAGCTTCCGCAGGAACGCCAAGTACCTTGGCAACTTTTTCTAAAACCTCATCCTCTATAGTTTCGCTTTGCTCCATACGTGAAACAGTCTGTTGGCTTACGCCTAATTCAACAGCAAGCGCTTCCTGTTTGATGCCCCGCATTTCGCGAATACGACCGATTTTCCTACCTATATGATTGTTTGATGGTTTAGCAGATGTTTCCATGACCAAATATACAAAGATTTTATATTGGTAAAGATAACACGCTTATGAGTAAAAAACGCACCGTTTAAGTTCGGTACACAGCTAAGACCGGTGAATTTTGATTAAATCTTTAATCAAAATTCAAAAATATGAACGTCATTAATTTTTCAGGTGGAAGACTGGTATTAAATATTTCCGGTATGGATACCGACGGTTTGACCGTCTCCAACATAAGTGTGGGTTCAGATAACCTAACTGAATCGTTATATAAACGACTACTGCAAGCAGAACGTGAGAGAGTACAAATGCTTAAAGAAGTCATAGATCAAAAATTTCCGTTAGAGGAAATTGTCTCCGACTACTATATGTCGGAAGAACAATCTAAAGAAATGTCTGCTTTATTTGAATTACTCGCTCAAAAATTTCATCTAACGCATGTTTTTTGTTTTGCCCATAAAGGGATAATATCTAACAACTTCAGCAAGTTCGGCGAGTTTCCCTCTTATATTGACCTACATTTCTTTTTTCTATTTATTACCAAAGGCAGCGAAAGAGTAGAACATGAAATACAAGATTACATCAACACACATTATAAGAGCTTTAAGGTGACGGCTATATCGCATGGCATCGAAAGTGTTCGTAGCGCCGTGACGCAAGGCAGTAGATTTTTTATCGCAGCATGTTTAGGCGGCCTGGAAATGTACCATGATAAGATCAACCACCTTGATGTGGTGTTTCCAACGCTAACCCCGGCTGATACTCTTCAGAAAGCAGAAAAGCGTTTTCATGATCATATAAAAATGTCCACCGGCTTTTTATATAGTGCGACTAATTGTATTCGTATTGAGGAATACCCTGAAAACGGTGTTTTCATGCTTCATCAGGCTGTCGAACAAGCTTGTATCGCACTTATTAAAGTTCACATGGGGTACCGGATCGATTTGCATAACCTGACCCGGCTTTTAAACCTCTGTAAATGTTTCTCTGATGAACCCGCAGAGCTGTTTTTAGCGAATGATAATGAATCCGTTAAATTATTCAAGATACTTCGCGAAAGCTATGGAGACACCCGGTATGCGGAAGATTTTAGAGTTGATAAAGATATTGCTATCAAAATATTGGAACGGGTTGATGCCTTCGTGAATTTAGCTGAAAACCTTTGTCTTGATTGGATTAATGCCTTGCGCACAAAGGTCGGCGAAGATGTAATTGAAAATTTCTACACCGTAAATGAAGAAAAGGACTGACTATGACTGGCAAAAAAATAAAAAAAGAGGCTGCCATTATTCCAGCCGACTTATTCTTTTACCCAATACCCTTAACACAGCCCGGTCAGCTATTGACCCGCGATGAGTTATATAGGCATTTTGAGCAGCCCAAAGGGCGCAAAGTTTACATGGGTAACCAAGATGAGTTTCTAAGTTTTGAGAGAGGTATAGCTACGGTAAAACTGAAGTTAAACGATGGTTCAATATACTACTTGTACCTACATGTTGAAAAAAAGGAATTGCATATTGCCTGTACATGCGGGATGCCGGAAGAAAAACTCTGTTTTCACGCGTTTATCGGCCTGTTTAATCTAACCTGGCTAAGCCAGACATTTGATTGTCAGAAATTGTATTGGCCGAATTTTTACAACGAGGAAACAAGCCGAAAATTTCTTAACATACATGTATCGGGCCAAAATATTAACGTAGAGGCTAAACCGGCGTATGGTAGTTTTTATCGGAGCCTGATCGGGTTCGGCAAATCAAGCTTCCCTAAATTACAAGAGCAAATCGATAATACACTCTCAATAAAAGCCGGAGAGAGTTTCGTATATGCTTATGCTTTATGTTTTGCACCTGACATTTACCGTGATCGCCACTACCCATTACTTATTCCATTTCATGGCAAGACCGACAGGAGCGGTTTGAAATTAGTTGCCTTTTCAAATTTTTGTCTTCCCGATAAAGAACCAAACCCAAGCGGCGATCACCCATCCCAACAACAATTAAATTCGATAAGTAAAACCATGTATGAGACTATGCGGCCCCTTACTTATAAAAATGAATCTCGGGACTGGCAGGTTTGGAACGAGGCGAAAGCAACCATATTTAAACTATGGCAAAAAGCGTTGCCGTTGCTTGTTGATTTCCCTTACAACCAAACCTATCTTTTATACTGGCTTAGATATTTAAGAGAAAAACCAACTAAATATTTCATGCAAGCATCAAGATACAGTTTAGAACAACCTTCGCTGTCATTCATGTTAACCTTTCACAAAGACCGCTTTAGTCTTTCGGTAGACGTGATTGTTGGTAGCCAAGTGATTTCGGTAGAACATAAACCGCATTTTTTTATTCATGATGGACAGACAGGCAATTGTTATATGATGAACAGCCTTCAGGATGATCGTTTGCTTAATTGGATGCTTGATAACAAAAATAAGATCACAGTATTAAAGGAGGATTTTGCAGAATTTAACGAGGACCTTTTGAAGGGGCTTGCTGAATTCTATCCTGTATTTTTTGCAGATAAACCTGGGAATAGGACAGGCTATGATTATGATGTTCTAAAATCAGGGTTAGCCTGGTGAAAAAAAGAAGTAGCTGCGGCAAGCGGTTTTTTTCAGTGTTAAAGTAATTAATGGCAACTGCCTATTATCTCATGTGCTCTGTACAGACAATCCCCCGGCTGCGGCCAGCGGCTACAGGACACCCGCGATAGAGCGGGTGACCTGATACCGCCCGCCTCACCTTGCACGGCAACACGGAAATTCGCTGCGCTCATAACCGACTGTGCCCTTTCCCCTTGCTCGTGAATAAATACCCAATTACACCACGGTCGCGAAGATAGCCCACGCCGGGATAAACCGTCAAGGCTATACAGAGCGGGCGGGAGTTGTTCGCTTTCAGCGGCCCCGCCCAGCCTTGACACTTTACCCGGCTACGCGCTGTTGGTTGCTTAAGCGGTGAAAATGGGATGGTGTGCGTCATTGGCTTGCAATGCGGGAATGTCCGCCTGTACAGCCGTTCAGGTTGGTCTGGTTTGCCGGTAAATCCGTTATTTTTATATTTGCAGTTGTTGGCCTTTTAAATGGATAGCCATACCTCAATACATGCAAGATATGACTAAAGCAGAAGTGATCGAAGCGATAGCCGCTAAAACAGGAATAGACAAGGAGCAAACGAAAGCCATTGTAGGGGGCTTTTTTAAGGTAATTAATACATCTCTGGAAAACCACGAGGATGTGTTTGTCCGTGGCTTTGGCACTTTCCTTAGTGAAGAAGAGAGCGGCTAAGATCGGCAGGAATATCACGAAGAACACGGCTGTACAAATACCGGAAAGCTACATTCCGGCATTCAGGCCAGGGGATGAATTTAACAACAAGGTCAAAACCGCCCTAAGAAGCCGCACGTTAATAGAAACATAAAGCATTGCTTGCCATCAAGAGGCTTCCTGAATGGCCTCTTGATCTGCTGTCGTTTTAATTGTTGTAAACTCCATAAGCTTTTCCGCCATGCTCTTTTTGGCATCCTTTTCAAAGCCTTTCCAGTAATTTTGTGTCGTGTTCATTGTGGTGTGTCCCAAAGCTTCCTGTGCAAATTCCAGCCCCATCGTACGGGTGGCCTGTGTAGTGAACGAGTGACGTGCTACCATCGTGCCTAATTTAAATGATAGGCCTAACTGATCAACCAGCTTTTGCATGTGCTGGTTAACGAAGCGGATAAAATTTTGGTTGACCTTGTGCCGCTCTTTGGCTGACATGCTTGTTTGGAATATAGGAAACACATAGTCATTGGGCTTGCCTTTTTCATTAGCGTACTTTTTAATAAACGCTTTGATATGGCTGGTTAAAGGGACAACGATAGGCGTTGGGTCTTCCTTAGTGGTGTTTTTTGTCTTATGCCTTAAAAATGAAAAGTACGTATCATGGATATCTTTAAACTTTAATTCAGCAATATCCCTGAAATTCATGCCGTTGCACTGGTAGCTGAAAAACCAAAAGTCCCGGGCCTTTTCCATAAAGCTATCGTTAGTGACATCCGCAGTGTAAAGAGCGTTAAGATCATGAGTTTCTAATGCCTTTTTTACATTTTTGCCGTTAGGGATTTTATATGCTTTAAAAGGATAAAGTTCGGGTGAGATATCCCCGGCGGTAATCGCCTTATTAAAGATCGCCCTTAAATTCCGCATATAAATACCAACGGTAGTTTTGGAATTGTTTTTGGAAACCATCCATTGCTCATATTTATTTAAAACGTCTGCTGAAAGGGCGGTAAAAGGAATATGTGTAACCGGATTTTTTTTACCCTCACTTAAGTAAGCCGTAATAGATTTAATGCTGCAATCATAACTCGACGCTGTTCCGATCTGCTCGTTTTTGTCCAACACTTTCACATAGGCCGCGAAATGCTCGATTACATTATTGGCACTGGCTTTTGTACGGAACATCTTACGCTCAAACTTTTCAAAAGTAAAGCTGTCGCCTAAATCTTTAGCCAGGTCAGCGGCTTTTTGTATAATGGCATCCAGTTCAATTTTGAGGTCTTTGTTTTCCCCTCTTGGCTTGGTAGCCAAATAAGACTGTTCAAAAGCTTCTTTGCTTAACTTGTAATCTGTGCCATACCATCGCTCCATTTTGGCGGTAAAGTAAACATGTAGTTTTAATGGAAATGTGCCATTTTTTAGTGCCCGCCTTGTGTCGAGATATAGTGAAACTTCAGCTTTCATAATAAATACGATTAAAATGAATAAATTTGCAGAATAAAACAATCAATTAAATCTGGCATACTAAAATAAGTAGTTGATTATTAATTAATTGCTTAATACAAATATAATGATAATCACTCGATTATTTGCAGAAAATTTGCAGAAAAATGGGCAAAAAATTACAAAAAAGCACTAAATTACAAGATTGGATTATTTCATAAAATATTGATAATCAATATATAACAAAGAACTGCAAAGCATCAATAATTGCCTATAATTGACTGTTAATCAGAGGGTCCCTGGTTCGAGTCCAGGCTCAGGAGCTTGATTATCAATAACTTAACCCCACTCCGGCGAGTGGGGTTTTTTGTTTCTCACACATTTCTCACACAATTTTGAAGGTTTTTAAATCAAGCGTGATTTTTTGTGCAAGAATTAAATAAGGATTTCGGGTAATGAAATCGTTAAGAATAGTGTATTTTAGACCTGATTTGATTCCCGATAGCAATTAGTAGGCTGAATTTTGGTAACCTAATAAAATGACATCCTGATCCGAACTAAAATATCTTCCGCCATTTGAATATCCGGTCTGTCGGGTAAGGAAGATTTCTCATACGTCGCTTTTATCTGTTCCATTTTTTCTTCAACCATCTGCATAAGCTCTTCGAACTCAAATTCACCATTGCGGATCTTTAGCAGGAAATCACGATCATCACGTTTAACGATCACTTGTCGGTATAATGCAATTTCTTCAGCCATGTTCAAGAGCCGAAACGTGTGCATCATGTTTTTAGCATCATAACTTTTCCCATGCGACAGTGTGCTTTGATAACGCTGTTCATTCCGCTTTGCTTCCCATTCCTGGTACTCTTTATATTCCCGGCAATAAATTGAGTAGCTATCCTTATTAAAATTCATTACAGCAATGTTCTCTATTCCTTTTGGGACAGAACTTAACTGCACATCATCAGCTTCAGCACCTGAAGCGATCCCTTTGAATTGTCCCCCGGTCAACTGGCTTTGATGGTATAGTAAATACACATTTCTGAAATGGTCCAGATTAACCAAGCCATATTCTTCCTGGCTGAAACCAAATTCTTTCAGCCATTCCTTCAATGGGATGCTATCATTATTATGGATCACAAAACAGAAATCCAATACCGATTTACGTTCAGCGTCTAATGGTTTATTGATCTTTTTATTTAGGCCTCTGGCTTTTTTGATTTGGGTTTGCGCATAACCTGCAAAAGTATCCAGACAAAGTTTCGATAGGAAGTCTTCCGGTTTGATCAGAACCATTAACGGGTGACGAAATAATACATGCTCGTTAGGCGTGCTTAAAAGCTCCAATATATTAGGGTTATTCTTCGTCAATAATTCCAGGAAACGGCCAATCTCAAAGTAAACTTCATCGTTGGTTGCATTAGCAATCTGATCTTGGCGATCAAAACCATATAGCTGCTTTTGAGGCATGATGAATATCCCTTTCTTATCAACGTCAGAACCGGCAACATTCAGGTTATAAGCTGTGCTGCCGCTGATACAATCCAACAAGATCAATTCCCTTTTTCGTTTCAGTTGCTCGTAGGTCATGGTTGCAAGTACTTTCTAAAGATGTTATTCAATTCATCCGGGTGTTTCTTTTCCGACAGTAGCATAGGTATACGTTCTTTGCAATAGTCAAGTGTAGAGCTTAGCCATAGGTTAAGTACCGGAACAGGTGCTATTAAAGCTTTTTCAACGGCATCCTTTTTCCTTTCCAGCAGTTCATCTATGACGTTTTGAACTTCATTGTCTGTTATCATAATCCGCAGTGGTTCAAATTCCATTGGCGGTACTGTTTGCTTTTCTATTATCCACAGACAAGCCAATGCCGGGCGAAGTGCATAGAAGTAGCGTTTCATTTTAACTTGTTCGGTTTGCAAATCGTCCCTGAGCGTATTGTAGGCCATTGATAAATAATGATTAGCGCCCGAGCGTAACGAAAAGTATTCTAGCATTAGCTTACGCAGATCATCAGCAAAAGTTGAATATTCCTGGTACACTATTGGCGATTGCAGCCACTCGTAAAGTGTGCTATTCGACTTCAGGAACAGCTTTAATGCTTTTTTGATATCCCACCCACCTATATCCAACACCTCGTTAACAGGCAGCCCAACGTTATCCGGCAATTCTGTTATACCCAGGTAATCATTTATCGGTCTGGCGTATATAAAGCGCACATCAAAATCACTATCCGGCGAGGCAAAACCCCACGCCCGGCTACCTGATTCGCAGGCGTACAATATTTTTATATTTTCACTCTGCTCCAGTTCGAGCAGTTTTTGAAGGATAGTTTCTGTCATGATTTTAATAATATAAGGTTACAAAATATAAATGAAAGAGCAACAACCGGCGGGTGGCTTATGGGAGTCGAACCCTACCGCTTACGCGGTTTCACCAGGCGAAGTATCACCCGCCTACGGCATCTTTCATTATGTTTTTAAAAAGGGCAAAAAGCAACTGATGCATTTTTACTGAGCTACTATGCGAAATAAATCGCCGGGTGGATTTGAACCACCGGCCTTCCCTTCCGGGACACTCTAACCGAAGTATCACCAGTTTACGGCACCTTTTAGGTTTAGGTATTTTAAAAAAAGAAGAGCGACAATCTGGCAAGCGTGTTGCTAACGTGACAGGTTGAAGTAACGCTTACCTACGGCATCTTCTTTATTTTTAAGGGCGATGGGCAATATGCGCTCGCACTGCTCTACCAACTGAGCTACAATGGGATTTACTTCCAAAGGCCGGAGTCGAACCGACGACACGAAGTAGCGCATATTTACGGCACCTTAATATTTTATAAAGGAGTAACGGGCGATCAGGGATGAGGAAATTGCTCGGGATTCGAACCCACCCTGTGGTATGTACCAAAATGCCATTTCCTCCTAACCAGTGACGCGAAGTAACCCTTTTCTACGACATCCTTTATTTTATTTTTAGTCTCTTTAAAAAGAAGGGTAAAAAGCAATAAGCCAATCTGCACTGTGCTCTATCCAGTTGAGCTACCCTTGCGGGGACGGATTCGAACCGCCAACCCCAGCGTCCAATCGAAGTAAGACTTATTTACGACACCTTCTTTTATATTTTATAAGGAGCAACAGGCGAACGCGGGACGGGGGCTCGCTTGTGAGGACTCGAACCTCCAGCATAGCTTGCACCACACTGCCCACCCCCTTCATGAGCGAAGTAACCCGTTTCTACGGCATCCTTATTTTTTAATTTCTTTTTAAAAGTATGGGGTGTTAGCTTCCCCATACTTAGTTTATAGTTCTATGTTATTGATCGCATCCAATGCCGAGCCTCCGTTTTCTAAGGCAGCTAACACTTCAAAAACTTTATCGCTCCAGCCGGCTACCAGGTAAACATCATTTCGCAATACCTCCAATGGCGCTTGCCCGTAACCTTTCAGGTCGAACAGGTAGAGTTTTGCGTTTGGCGCTACCTCTGCCTTGTAGCGTACCCACAGAGTTTGGATATGGTCGGCAGTATTATTGCTGTTCCATAACTGGGCATCGGTGAATAAAAACACCTTGTCCATTTGTACTTTACGGGATAATATATCCTTGATAACCAGGTAGCCATTGGTGCTGTAACCCACCTCGCCCTCGCGGCGATAAAACTCCTGTACGTTACCCAATATGTTATTACGTGGTACAGTTATGGTTTTCCATTTATCGCCAAACATACCTACCTCTACGTTTTTACAACGACTCTGCAACAGCATAGCCAGCATTAAACCCACATCGTACAGCAAGATCTTGCTCTTTGCCGATACAGGCACCTGCATCGATCCCGAAACGTCGCAGGCTAACAGCACGCGGGTTTCCGCATCAAAACCTTTGATGTTGGCAGCACTTGCCTGAACTGCTTTTTCCAAAGCATCCAGCAATTCGCCGGTGTAGCCTTTGTTGCTGCCTTTCATCAAGGCAGTTAGTTTTTCTAACACGCCCTGCGCAGGCACCTTGTTTACCACTGCGTTTATCAACTCGCGGTAAGCTGCCAAATAACGAAACGGAAACTGTTTTGCCTTCGCAACTTCGTTGGCATCACCTAACCGTGCACATAGTTTTTCAAAGTGTGCATAGCTTACGCCTGCTTCCTGTATGTTACGCAGGTTACGCAGCAGTGCCATGTAGCCCAGCTTGCCGCTGTCTATCAGCTCTTCCCATTTAGTGCGGAACGCTACGGCTTTAGCCTCGTTACTATCGAAACCTATCTGGCCTAAGGCCGATAATTCGGTCTCCCAAGTATAAGGTGTTTGCAACTCGCCGTTCACTATTTTGTTGAACAGCACTTGCTGCAATTCGTCCTTCGCTTTAGGGTGAACCAAAAACAAGGCATCACGCAGTTTGATAGCGCCATCGCGGTTGTATTTACCAAACTGGTACTCGTCAAAGCGGTTGAACGCGGTCGATAAACCCTTTTGCAATTGCTTGCTCAGGCGGTTTAGCTTTTTGGTGCCTTTGCGCTCGTTCAGCAATTCGTAGCAGGCCAATAGCTCTGTTATCTCATCGGCACGGCCAATTACTCCATCGGTAACCCGGGCGACCAAATTGTCGCCCGAGTGCAGCTTAGCCAACTCGGTTACCAGCACCAGCGGTACCGAACGCATATACATTTTGGTGCGGGCATAAACAGCCAGCTTACCCACAAACACAGGGTCGCACGCAGCGATCAGTTTTTGCAGGCGCACTAAACGCGCCTGGTCTTTCTCGTAAAAAGAGTCGTTTAAGCTCCAGGTAACCACGGCGGTGTACAGTTCCATTTCTGGCGACAGCGTAAACGCTTTGGCACCCGCGTGGTTAACGGTCTGGTTTTTTGTTTTGCTTAACAGGTTGAATTTCATTGTGAACCTCCTTTATTTCTTAATGTTGATACAAAGAAACACGGGTACTGCGCAGTGTATTTGCGCAGTAGAATTATTTTTTATTTTTTTTGATAGAGGTTTCAGGTGTTCATGTTCACGGCGGTGAACGCTCGTGAATATTTATAAATAATTGATTATTAACAATTTAAAGAAAAACGTATTTTAGTTTTTATTTAAATGCCTGGAATACAGTTTAATAGGTTAAATAGAGGTTTTCAACTTCAGCCAACCGCTACAAAACGTCTTTTTTCGACCCTGAAACGCCGGTTTTTACAGATGGTAATTTTGTCTCGTTTGAGTGTGGATTTAAAAACTTGAGCTATTAAAAGAATTGAATTAGCTGGAGGGGATTTTGGATATTAGGGTGCACAGGCGACACGCGCGCGCCAGCCAGGCGATGTTGAATAGCAAATCCGGCATGCGCGCTAGCAAGAGGAGACTATAAGTCAATATGTGTTTGATATTAATGTATATATTTACCAGTAAAATCAATTTAACAGTCTAAATGACTAATATTAGTTATCACGGAACCAATAAGAAGAATGCATTAATAATTGTAGGGCCACCTTCTATAGTGAGTGTAAATATTGGTAAAGGTGAATTAGGGAAAGGATTTTATACAGGGTCATCTATTGCTTTAGCTGCAATTTGGGCGCAAGTTAGATATGGTACCGAAGCGGTGGTAATTGAATTTGATATCCCAAAGCCCCGATTCGTTCAGCTAAAAGGTAAAATAATCAAAACACAATCGGAAGTTGTAAGTACTTGGGCAAATTTAAAACTTAACGGTGAAACCAATACCTATTTATCGGGATACGATTATATTGTTGCGCCTTTTGCCATAATTGAAGACATCGGATATCAGTTCAAATTTGAAAGCCAAAAAGCAGAAGACGAATTAAATGCCTGTTATAAATCGGTATACCAATGCGTATCTTAACAAAATCGCCTTTTGAGAAGAAAGGATTAATAGCTATAGTTGAAGCAAGCGACAATGTCGCCCAAACGGTCGTCTTTTGTATTCCAATTGACGTGCATGACTCTGACCGAATAAGAGATTTGAATGATTTTAAAACATATTTCTCCGAAGGCGTTTATACAAAGATTAAAGACCGTGATCATACAACCGTAATAAATTTGAAATATGTAGCTCCTCGGTTCGAACATGCTCAAGATCCATCTCGCTCTAAATTTGTAGCAAACGTCAAGGGACACAATATTGATTTTTATTTATCAACTTCAAATTGCTTATCAACTAACACGCGTCGTTTTAATATCGAGTATTTTTATAGCGGTAAGTATCTTAGTGAAGATTTTTTCCATAAAAGATTTATTATTGTTGAGCCAGATTGGCAACAGTTAGATAGGTTATTTTTAGAACAGAGTATTTTATTTGTGGACTGGAAGTAGCATTATCAAATTACAGAATTAAAACAATATAAGATACAGTAAAGTGCAAGATATCTATCAATGCATGCTTAACTGCTAAAGCCTTAATATATTAGCAGCCTAAGCTCAATGTGAACGGTGTAGTTGCAAGCAGCACTTATGACAACAGGTACTAAAAAGCTTTATCTAATTTCCTATGTACAAGTGAAATGGTACTCATTATATCAAGTGCATCAAACTCATCAATGTTAAATTGGATTTTAGGCAAATGAGCAGTAGGATTACGTATTAGTCCAAATAAGCCTTTAATTAAATTCGCCAATCCCAGGTGTTCGCTTTTGTGCGTTTCATTTTGCAAAGCATTGATTTTAATAAGAGGGTTGGTTGAAGAGAAAGCAACTTCTATCAATTTTGCACCGTCGGCGTAAACGCCAGTCATGGTGCGTATCCGATCCGCAAGACCTTTAACAGCCTCAAATACTGAATGGAAATAATTCTCGTCAGATATTTCCTCTGTACAGTACTTGGTGATATTTTGATGCACATTTCTTAATTCCAATTTGTAATTGTAACGGCTTGCCCTTTGTTGCGCCTCAGTCAGTGTAGTTGCTTTATCAATTTTTGTAAATTTAGCTTGCTCAGTTATTGCTAAACCTATAAAGGATAATGATTTATTTAATGCGTTTAATCGCGAGTGAAATAAGTCATCCTTACCAAGATACCTCGAGGGTTGCATGGCCGTAGTTAAAAAATTTAGTATCTTATTAGAACATTGATTCTCATTTTGATAATTGGCAAAAGCATTATATAAACGTTTGCTTTTTTTGTTTAATGGGTCGATATCTGTGATTCTACAATCACCTAAAATTTCTAATATTTCAGTTCCAGTTAGACCTTCATTGGTATTAGCTATTACACTACAAATGCTTTCAAGATGATAAGATTGAATGTTGGGATATTTTATTCCTGTTGCCATATTATTTAACTTTCCTTTTTGTTATCGCTTTAAGTTTTTCTTCAGCTAAGTCTGCTAAATAAGGTGCACTATAAACGTATTCTAAAATTGCATTACATAACGTACTTAAGATTGGGATTTCTTTTTCAGTTAATTCGCCAATACCCGCGTGTGCACCAATATTACCAAAGTCTTTAAGACCTGTAGCAACTTTTACAAGCTTTTCGGGGATTTCGTTTTTTATATGTAAATCTTTAAGCATAGCGGCTAAAGTTCCGCCTGTTGCTTTCCTATCAATACACACCATTTCTAAGACTCGCCTCATCAATGTCGCATACGCATTTACATCTATAGATTTAACTTTATCAGCTGCCATAAATGCTTTAAGTATCGGATCTGGTAAACCAATTGGATAACTATTTTTTTGCGGATATAAAAATTCGTATCTTATATCTTCTCTTTCCATTCCTTCATCCCAATCATATTTTACAATATTTACCTTATTGCAAGCAGGAGATGGGCATTGCAATACATTATAACTTGTACCGTAATATCCCGAAAAACCATATTGAGGATCATTCATTTCATGGGTATCATTTACGTTTCCGATAATTTCCATTTTCGAAACATTACCACAATGCCTGCAAGTAATTATTTGCGATAAGTCTTTCTTTTTTTTCGTTTCCATTACAGTTTAAATTTAATAAAGAATTCAACATTAATATTTTACCTATTCTTTTCATTAGTTTACTTTTGACATCCAACTGAAAATGAAATTTCATTATAGCTGAGTGTTTCCATCGTTCCAATTAGATTAGTGTTCCGCTAATCTAATTGGAACACTCTGAATATTTGGCTAATCCTCCGGCCTCTCCCTCGCATCCGCCATCCTCACTATCCTCGGCTCAAACTGGGCCAATACCTCCACCAAATCATGCTGCGCAGCCATTACCGTATGGATATCTTTGTAGGCCATTGGCGCTTCATCCACATCACTGCCCATCAGGGTGATTCGTTTATCAACCAGGTTAGCGGCAATGGCTATCGGGTCCAGCGTTTTAAAGGCCGCGCTACGGCTCATAGCCCTGCCCGCACCGTGACTGGCCGAGTTGATGCTGGCGGCATCGCCTTTACCGCGGACCAAAAAACCGGGCGTACTCATTGAGCCAGGGATGATGCCTAATACGCCTTCACCGGCCGGGGTCGCGCCTTTACGGTGTACCATTACTTCGGCACCATCGGCAAGGTGCTCTTTCCAGGCAAAGTTGTGGTGGTTCTCTATCATAGCAAGAGGTTTAATGCCTAAGGCACGGGCTATTTTATTATGGATCTCGTGGTGGTTAGCGCTGGCATATTCGCCTGCAAGGTTCATAGCTATCCAGTATTCCTGCCCTTCGTCTTTATCCAGGTCTAACCATGCCAAGTGTTTGGCTTCAGTCGGGAGCTTGGTTTTGGTCATGGCTATACGGCTGTAGTGGTCGGCAATGGTACCGCCAAACCCACGTGAGCCGGAGTGCGAAAGTAAAGCCAAATATTTACCCGCCGGGATCTCGTTTAAAGCGCCGTCAGCAATAGTCAATTCACCCCATTCTACAAAGTGGTTACCGGTTCCGCTGGTTCCTAATTGCGCATAGGCTTTGTCCTTTAAACTACGGATGATCTTGGTTTCGCCCCAGGTTTTACTATCAAACAAAGAACTATCAAAATATGACCTAGTAGTACAACCTATACCGAAGTAGGTGTTATCAACCAATATATTCTTCAGCTTGTCGGTTTCGGTATCAATAGCTTCGGCAGGCAAAGCGAAAATGCTTAAACACATTCTGCAGGCAATATCAACCCCAACAGCAAACGGTATAATGGTATTGGCCGTGGTGGCTAATACACCGCCAATAGGCAATCCGTAACCTTGATGTGCATCTGGCATTAAAGCGCCGGCAACCGCAATAGGTAATTGTATCGCGGTACGCATTTGCGTTAAGGCACCCACCTCAATATGCTCCAAACCCCATACCGGGAACTCGACTATTTCTTCTTTTAATTTAAAGTTGCTGCGTTCTTGCTTTATAAATTTGCCTTCTTTACGCATAGCAATAACGTCTTCGGCCAGGTTTTTAAATTTGCCGCCTTTTTTTAAGGCGTAAGGCATAGGGTCGTCGATTAATTCTTCAAGGTTGGCAAGGATATTGGCTTTGTCCATTACACCATGTTTTAGCAAACCATTAGCTACGCGGCTAAAGTTTACCAATACTTCCACATCGTTAATACCTAATGCTTTCAACTCGTTGTTGCCTATTTTTTCCTTTTCCATATCTGTAATGATAAATGAATTTACAATTAAAAGTCTCCGGGCCAAAACCCCGCTCTCCGGATTGAGAGCGGGGGCGTTCGTGAACGCGTTCAGCCTTTCGACAATACAAAGAGAAACACCAAGTGCGCAGCGTATTTGCGTAGTGAAAAATAATTTATAAATTCATCAAAATATTTTCAAAACGATGCCTGTTAACCGCAACGCCCTCATCCGCTACCGTACTATTGATCAATGCTTGCAAAACCGTTTTAAGAAATGGACACTGGATGATCTGATAGATGCTTGTAGTAATGCCATTTACGAATACCAAGGTATTGATACAGGTGTAAGCCGCCGTACTGTACAGGCCGATATGGAAATGATGCGCAGCAATAAGTTGGGTTACGAAGCGCCAATTGTGGTAGTTGACAAGAAGTATTACACTTATAGTGATAAGAATTACAGCATAACTAACAGCCCGCTCAACCAACAGGATATGCAGGTGCTTAGCGAAGTATCGGGCCTGTTAAAGCAGTTTAAGGGCTTTAACCATTTACCGATCTGAACGAAATGGTGAGCAAGCTTGAGGACAAGATCTACTCGCAAAAAACGCAAAGTACACCGGTAATTGATTTTGAGAAGAACGATAACCTGAAAGGACTGGAATGGATAGAAGTGATTCGCAAGTATATTGTGGCCAAAAAAACCATGTGCTTAACCTATCAATCATTTAAAGCGCGCGAGGCCAGTACTTTTTGCTTTAGCGGCTACCTACTGAAAGAATACCGCAACCGTTGGTTTGTGTTGGGAGTATCCCATCAGCGCTATAAACCGTTGCTTAACTTGGCACTGGATAGGATCCAGACCATTACTGCGCATGATGAAAATTATATGGAGAATACCACCATAGACCTGGCTACCTATTATAACGACGTAATAGGTGTAACTAAATCGCCCAGTCAGCGCGATGTAGAAGTAGTGTTTTGGATTGATTCTAAAAACGCACCCTATGTAGTAACCAAACCTTTACATCATACGCAAAAGCTGTTGAGCGAAGATCAAACAGGGAAAATATTTAGCATACGCGTAATCATGAATTTTGAATTGGAGCGAGAGTTATTGGGTTTTGGATCGAAGCTTCGTGTGCTTGGCCCAAGGATATTGGTTAAACAGATCAAGAAACAATTGTATGAAACGTTGGAGAGCTATAAGGTGCCAGAGAGAGAATCTTTAGACGCCATTTCCGAGTAATATTTTACTTCGTAACCATTATTGATAGCAAGGGAGCTGGCTTTAGTCTTGACAGCCACTTAACTTAATGCGCATGTGTATCATGAAGTTAAATACTGATAGGCAATTTTTAAACTAAATGCCCCAAATTTGTTATTGTTATATATTCATCTAACTAAATGGTATATGCAGCATCTAAAGAAATTTTTAATCCGCATACAAACATTTGACCTGCGTATTATCGAAGATGATATTGCAACGGAAACGGGCACAAATGAAAAGAAGCATGTTAAAACCTACGATTTAACCTACCAAACTCAATACTACGATTCCTTTTCTTACAGGAGTGAATTAAGGGTTTTAAGGGATATGGCTTTTATTGATCTAATTGCGTTAGACAAAGAGCGTATCAAACTTCAACTGGCTGAATTGTCTAAGGTTCGTAGTCGATTTAAAGAGTTTTGGAGCAATTATAATCAGCACTATTCAGAAATGAAGCTCGTTTATGATCGCTCTTTTATATTTTCAGTAAGGTTGGACTATTTGTTTATCGTGAATAATCTGCAACCTGATCGTGATGTGATAGAAGTGACTCCCAAATTTGCGGAAGACCTGGGCGACTCTGTTAAGCTACGTGAAAAGTTTTTAATGGAACTCATCTATAATGCTGAAAATTCGATTAAGGATCACCTTTCATTTGAAGGTTTTCAGAAATCACTTCAAGCTAAAAAGGAGGAAGTGAAGCAGGACGAAGAACCGGAAAAAATCAGAGAGCCGGAAACGGTGTTTGAAAATGAAACCCTAATTAAACCAATAGGTCGCTATCCGACTTTCAAACCGGGTATTGCCTTGCAACTACTCGACTTATTAAGAGAGTATTTTGTTTCCGAAGATTACGCCAGCCTTGAAAAACTATTATTATCAGATGAGGCACCAGACAGACCGTTGGTGTTCCGTGGTTTTGGTAATCAGCTGGCCGATGCATTCAAACAGTTATTTGATGCCCGGTTGATCGTAGGTTGCCAGATGGCAGATCTGGAGCGATGGATCGCTCCAAAATTTAACTATCTTTCTAATCAAGCCGAAGCAAGGGAATTAACAGAGGGCTATCTTAACGGTCTAATGTCTACCAAAACCCGGCCTTGCAAATCCCCCATCTTGAAGATTGAACAGAAGGAGGACAAATTCTATATCCTACCAACGCCCCGTAACAAAAGATAACAAAGAAATGAGTGGGTTACAGTGAGGTTACAGCTTACCCTCTTGTAACCCAGCAAAACAAGCCACTACCATTGCAGCATTAAACAAATAATGCGCAATGGAAACACTAACATTTGACCAATTACCGCAAGCGGTAAGCAAACTTCAGGATAAGCTTGAAAGCATTGAACAGCTTTTACTTCATCAGCATGAGCAGCCACCGGGACAAGAAGAACTCCTGACCATTTCTAGCGCTGCCAAATTTCTGAATCTATCCGTACCGACTATTTACAGTAAAGTATGCCGTAAAGAAATCCCCGTGAATAAGCGCGGCAAGCGGCTGTATTTCTATCGGTCCGAATTAACGGAATGGATTAAGTCTGGCCGGAAGAAGACAACGGACGAAATCAGAGAAGAGGCGGTACAGCAGTTGACCGCCTCTCGAAAAAGGCCGAAGACTTATTAAGCAAATAAGTATTTCGGGCTATAGCCTGAAATTAAAATCAAACCAAAAAGAGAAAGGCAGATCACCGGATACGAAGTATCCGGGCAACACGAGGGGCATTAGCCCCGATGTGGGAGCCAGCTATGTTTCGGCCCTGCCGAAACTTGCTGGCCCCCGCTCATGCTATCGCATTCGGGGGGATTTTTTAAAAGAATTTAAGCTCATGAAAGACTTGCTCAAAAAGATAAGTAATAAGGCTGGCGAGGAGAAAAAAGGAAGAATTAACAAAGGCGGACGCCCAAAAGTATCGCACAAAAAAAGCGAAGCTTTAAGTGTGATGTGCAACCTTTTGGAAAAAAAGATTATTCAGGCCAATGCCCGGAATGCAGGAAAAACGGTATCCGTTTTTCTCCGTGATCTCGGTCTACAGAGTCGGGCCGTTGTCAGGGTGCGAACCTTACCGAGATCGGTGCTGCAATTAACCGGAACATTGAACCACATTGCTGCTAATATTAATCAGCTGGCTAAGAAGCGCAACCAGGGCAGTGATTTTAACGGAATGGAAAGAGCCTTACTTAACCAGGAGATCAGGAGCCTGCAAGCTATTGTTAAGGAAATCAAAAATTTTGTATCATGATTGGTAAAGCAGGAACGGGTAAGAGTTTCAGGGGCTGCCTGAACTATCTTTTTGAAGGCCGTTTGCAACAAACCAAGGCGATGCAGTTAGATGAGATGGAAAAGAAGCAGGCAGAAGTTATTGCCTATAATCAATGTTTTGGCGACAAACTGCAATTGATTCGTGATTTTATTGAAGTCAGCAAGCTTAATCCAAATGTAAGTAAGCCGGTATTCCATTTCGCGATCAGCTTTGCCCACCGTGATGCGGGTAAATTAAACCCGCAAGACAAGATTGATATGGCTGAAAAGTTAGCAGGGGAATTTAAGTTTCATGACAATCAGTACGTGGTGATCGAACATAGCGACAGGCAACACCAGCATCTCCATATTGTTGCCAACCGCATAGGTTATGATGGGAAAACAGCCAGCGATAGCAATAGCTATAAACGTATCGCGGAATACTGCCGCAAGATGGAACTGGAATACAAACTGACTAAAGTATTAAGCCCTAATAGGTTCTTAAAGCCCGAACAAAGAGTATCTCAGGAAAAGCGAATCGACCATCGTAAGGAGACTTTAAAGCAACATTTATCCCAGGCCATTAAACAATGTAAGGATGCATCAGCATTAAAAAAGTACATGGAAAAGCGAGGCTATGCGGTAGAGCTTGGGCGTGGCATTGCATTTACCGATCAACAGCAAGTTCGTTTCAAGGGCAGCCAGGTGGGTTACGCCCTGATGGATATTGAAAAGAAGCTTAGACAGGAGCAATTATTAAAACAACAGCAAATGCAGCAGCAACGGCTACAGGAACAAAAACAACAACAAGAATTAATTAAAGAACAGGAACAAAAACTTAACTATTCGAAAGGAATTTCAATATGAAAACACAAGAAGAAACACCAATGGATGAAATAACGCTAACAGAAATACTTAAGGAGGTTTTTTTGCACAATAAGCAGATGCAGGACTTTATGAGTATGCAAAATGAAAAGCTTGATGAAAAAGATCGGTTTATTGAAGCCGGTAAAAAGCAAACTGAAAGAATGATCAATAGTTTTGAAACTAAATTTAGCAATATACAGGTGCAGGCACCAAAGCCAGATCTTTCATTGGTTAACCAGACGTTAGCCAGTAGTTTATTGGCGATCAATCAAACTATTGAGAAAGGCCCGAAACCCGTTACCAAACAAATAAGGTTTCAAATATTCCCGGAACAAATGAGAAGCCCCGAGTATTACAAAATAATGGTATTGGGTATGTTGGGGTTTGTTTTTTTGATTATGGTTTATTTATTGTTGAACAAACTCATCAAATAGATAAGTGTATAACCAAGCAGCCAAAAAACGGCTGCTTGGTTATCAAAACAATAACTTACCAATTATCATCATTCATTACTTTTTGTGTAACGATAAGACCCATTTATTAAGTCTTATCGTTACATGAATGGTAATGATACATTAACCGAACGTCTGCGGCAAGCGGCTCTATTACACCACGCGCTATCGCGCCGGGTTTCATTACACCGCCAGCCTCGCTGCCTTTGCAGGAATGAAATTCGCTCTCGCTCATAACATACCTGCTTCTATAGTTGCGGGGCCATTGACATTTATCCGAAAAACAAGGTATCTAATAGCTAAATGATAATTTATCTTACAATTTATTTAACTGTTACCTGCCCATTCATTAGCATCGGTAGTAACCAATCTCGTAATGCAGATAGTCCTTGATTTTGTTTTTTGATAACAAGTGCCTTCTTGAAAATTGGGCTAAGCAGTTCATCCAATTTACTAATAACGGTCAAGTTTGGAACTACTATTTTACTATCTCTAAGGTGCTCTTGTGTGATATGCCCCATAGTTGTTTTTCTTAATTCAGCCATCATTTTAAAATGTTGTAAGTAATTAAGAAGTTCGAAGTAATAGTATGTTTTTGGATACGTTGAAGAGGTAACTTTGAAAATATGTTGATTTAATGCCCCAGTCCCTTCCGTCCATATTTTGACATCTAAAGATGCTGACCAGGAGAACAAAACATCTCCATCATTTACAATATATTTTGGTGGAATATCTTTTCTGACTTTTTCTGTATTCTGGGATATGCCGTCATTCATTTCTCTGATTTTTATAACAGGAAGAGAATTTTCATCAATGGGTCTGTATTTCTGACAGGCCAAACCGTTTATGAAATTCGCAATATCCAATAAACTTTCAACTTTCCAACCTTTCGGTATTTGTCTTTTCAAAACATCATCATAAACCATTATGCCGCCAGATGATTTGTAAGGTTTATTAGCTTCATTTGGAAAATCAAACTGCACAAACCAGTAGTCATAAATGGCCTTAGCCATCTGTTCTAAATTATCATTTAACGCTCCTAATTGTATATTTTCGGACTTGCCAACTTTAGTACAACTTGTTTCTTTGTGGTTTAATCTTAAAAACACAGTAATGAGAGAAACGACTAAACAAGAAATTATCGAAGCAATGTCTCCAATTTTAAATTTTAAGCAACTTCAATATTTAAGCAACGTGCTGCACAACAGTTCGTTAAATATCGAAATACAAAAAGAATTAGCTAAACCTGAACGCGTGGAAATAAGCGACAATGATACTTTAGTAAGTTTGTTCATTGCGTCGAAAAAAATCGAGGGTTGTTCGGAAAAGTCGTTAATTTACTATGTAAATACTATAAACGCTGTGTTAAAGGATCTTAAAAAAAGTATTTACCAAATTTCGACTAATGATTTGAGAACTTACCTCGCGAGCTATCAAGAACGAAAAAAATCAAGCAAAGTAACTTTGGATAATATTAGAAGAATATTATCCAGCTTTTTCACATGGTTAGAAAATGAAGATTATGTTCTTAAAAGCCCGGTAAGAAGAATAAACAAGGTAAAAGCACCTCAAATTATTAAGGAAATTTTAAATGATGAAGAAATTGAAATATTACGAGATAATTGCCACAAAATTAGAGATTTAGCGCTTCTAGAAATGCTTTACTCTACAGGGATGCGTGTTGGTGAAATGGTTAATATTAATGTAGATGATATAGATTTTCACGAGCGCTCTTGCATTGTTACTGGAAAAGGTAATAAACAGCGTGAGGTTTATTTTGATGCTCGTACTAAACTACACTTAAAGCAATACTTAGTCGCCCGGAAAGACGATAACCCAGCGCTTTTTGTGTCATTAGCGAAGCCGAATCATCGCTTAGGAATCGGTGGAGTTGAAAACTTATTGCGAAAAATGGGCCAAAAATCGAATGTGTTTCGCGTACATCCACATAAATTTAGGCGAACACTTGCCACCATGGCTATCGATAAAGGAATGCCTATTGAGCAAGTTCAAAAACTTTTAGGTCACGTTAAAATAGATACAACCTTACACTATGCAATGGTAAGCCAAGCGAACGTAAAAATTGCTCATCGAAAATTTATTGGATAAAACATGGTTAAAGTTGTTCTTGCAGATATTATTGACATTATTAGTGGTGGTACACCCAAAACATCTATAAGCGAATATTGGAACGGAAACATTGGATGGCTATCAATTAACGATTTCAATAATAGCTTCCGGCGAGTTTATTCTTCTGAAAAAACTATAACTGAGCGAGGCTTGAAAGAAAGCAACACAAAGCTTTTATCAATAGACGATATAATTATTTCAGCTCGTGGAACTGTAGGCGTATTAGCTCAGATCGGTAAACCTATGGCTTTTAATCAATCCTGTTTTGGTTTGCGCGGAAAAAAAGGAATATTAGATAACACGTATCTGTATTATTCCTTAAAGAATTATGTTTCTAACATTCAAAAGAAGGGGCAAGGGTCTGTTTTTAACACTATCAATCTAGATAGTTTTAAAAATATGGAAATTGATATTGAGAATGCCTATAAAGAACAAAAACGGATCGCTGGTATTTTAAGAATTTTAGACGATAAAATAGAATTGAACAATCAAATAAATGATAATTTATCTTACAATTTATTTAACTGTTACTTGCCCATTCATTAACATAGGTATTAACCAGTCTCTTAATTTTGTGAGCTCCTGGTTTTGCTTAAGGTTTTCTTGTCGTTTCTTTTCAAAAACTGAAATCTTTTTATTAAACTCTCTTAAAAGAGTTTCTGAGGGCTTGGCTATTGAATAAGCTGTTACAAAGTCTTCGAAAAGCAAATTTTTGATTCCGCTAGTTTTACCTTCATAACTAAATAAAACAGCATTCTCATAAGCCCTATTCCAGGTATAAAGAAAGAAGAAAACTTCGTCTAAGACTTTTAATGAAACAGCTTTACAAAAATTTGAACATATTAAGGGGTTAGAAAATCTTTTAAGAACTTCATTTGTAATACAAGCAATTCTACCTGTTGATTGAACAGGACTACCACCAGAAATTTCTACAATGAATTCATTTTCTAATAAAATCTTGTGATTGTTTTTTTCTAGGATATATCGAACTGGTGCTTTTATTTCTCCTTTACCGTTTATTCCATTAATGTCTGCTCCGCGTATACATTCCACTTTTTGGATATAATTTCCCTCTTGGATTTCCTTACCCCAATCGCCGCTTTTATCTTTGCCTATAAATGAAGAAAGATTTTTCACCGCCCAACCTTTTGGTATTTTCCTCTTCAATTCTTCATTATAAACCATTTCGCCACCAGATGATTTATAGGGTTTATCAACCTCATTTGGAAAATCAAATTGCACAAACCAGTAGTCATAAATGGCTTTTGCAATCTGTTCTAAATTATCATTTATCCTATTATTGAGTTCAATTTTAGCATCTAAATTAGAGAGAACTAACGCAATTTTTTTATCGTTATCATCTAATCTTATTTCTATTTTTTCAACAGCTTCCTTAGTTAGAGCATTTCTTGTTCCTCCGACCCTACTAATTGTAAGTAAGTAGTCCTTTCTAAAAATTAAATAATAAAGTAGATAATCAGCATCTATTTTGGTGTTCGCACGAATTATGGAGACGTGTTGATTAACTCTTGCAGGAAGTATATTAATTGGTACTTTACAAACTCTGGCAATTGAGTCACCAGTAATATTTAATAAAACGTCATTTTTCTTAACAGCCACATTATTAAGCTTGGATGCTTGTTCATCATTAATGAATGCTAGACCGTCCTTTGAAAAATGCATATCCAATACATTTTGACTTCTTATTAAGGATGTTCCGCAATCCTGATATGAAGATTTACCTCCGTTGGGTGTTGCGCCACTTCCAATTTTCAATGTAAGGTTTTTGAGATTTTCAAATTTTTGATTATTCATATATCAACCCCTTTAGTTGGTTTTTGATCTCAGTATCTAATAAATTTCCTTCTGCAAACAATGAAGTTAAATTACTTTCAAAACCTTGCATTTTAGTTTTAAACTCATCAGCAGTAATATCTACGTAATCAATTTTCACATCAAAATATTGCCCGGCAGAAAAGGAAAAATTTTTGTCTTTAATTTCAGCATGACTTACCTGAACAGCAAAATCATCTTCTGTTTTTAAAAGGTTAAATGCGTCAATGATTTTTTGTTCTTCAATTGGCGTTAGTACGGTGCGTTGATTTTTCCCCTCTTTAACTATTTCGCCAAGCTTACTTGCATCTACCAGCATTACTTTATCATCCGGATGAGCTCTGTCTAAAAATAGCACAGAAACATTGGTGCCAGTACTTGCAAAAATATTACTAGGCATACTTACAACACCTCGCAACATATTTCGGCTAACCATCGCTTCCCTTATCTTCTTTTCTATACCACTTTGCGCGGTAATGAACCCCGTGGGTACAACGATAGCAGCCTTACCCTTTGCGCTTAGGCTATACATAATGTGCTGTATAAAAAGCAGGTAAATGGCCATGCTTTCTTTTTTTGCTTTGGGGACATTGGGTAGGCCGGCAAAAAAGCGCACTTTATTGATATCCTTTTCAAGATCTTCTCGAAAGTCGGAAAAATCTAGTTTGAATGGAGGATTACTAACAATATAATCGAACTTTTCCTCTCGGTAGTAGGGTTCAAGAATCGTATTACTCTTAATGATATGTGGTATACTATGGCTCAGGTTGTTTAACACCAAATTTAACCTAAGCATGTTGCTTGATTTTTGAGAAATATCTTCACTATATATACTGCATCTATCTTCGCCTATGGCGTGGGCAATATTCATGAGTAAGGTTCCCGACCCCGCACTTGGGTCATACACTTTAACACCTTGTGGCTCATCGTTTACCATTATTGCCGCCATAATCCTTGCTACAGCGTGGGGGGTGTAATATTCCGCGTATTTACCACCACTATCGGTATTATAGTCTTTGATTAGATACTCAAATATAGTGGCAAAGAAATCGTATTTCTCACCAAACATACTTTCAAAACTAAATTCAAACAGTTTATTAATAAGGGCTTTACAAAAAGCATCTCTCTGGGACGCGTCGCTAATGAATTGACTAAGCTCATCAAACATTTTGTCTTTGGCACCGGATGCTGACTTAACCGAATAAATCTCTTGATTATTAATGCTAATTTGCCTTAACGTATCATCAAAAAGCTTGGCGAAGTCATCTTCGTTTTGTTTGTTAAATAGATAAGTAATCGTATGATGCGGTTGGAGTTGTGGGGTATTGGGATCAATATACGCCAATAGGAAATTGTACTGCTCCTCAGGTATTATTTCTAATGCCTCCTGAAAATTGGTTGCCTCACCAAGCTTGTATTGTTCGACCTTTTTTGCTTCAAAGGCGAACTTGTCATTCATGTATTTATATAAAAATACCTGGGTGATGATTTTAAATTCATTACCATCATTACCTAGGCCGTAATTAGCACAAACGCTTTTAAGGGTATCTATTAGTTGTTTAGTCTTAGTTATAAATAGTAGATCGGTCATCGTATATAATTGTTGTATTGAGCCATGTATTCACCGGCTATCAGAGTATTAATAGTCTTAGTGGTATTAAAGTCGAGATTAATCTTTTGCTTTTGAACAAATTCTCCTGCAACCAAATTCAGCAAATAGCGATTAAAAAAGGGTTCGTTATCTAAGATGTTTTTGTTGTTTTGCAATTGCTCGTCGGTTTGTCTTTTAACTACCATTAATGCTTCATGGAGCTGCAATTCTCTGGCAGAAATGCCTTTGTTTTCCTGTAACCTTTTATGAATACGCGCATATTTTTCATCCTGTTCGTATTTGGCTTTAAGTAGGTTATTTTGCCGATTTAATTCGGTAACCCGGTCGTAAATTGACTTTAGCAAAAATATGTTGTCGCGCATATCCTCCTGACTCACTTGGTCAAGGTTTTTCTTTTTGAAGATACGTTCCAGTTCTTCTCGAAGGGAAATAAATTCAGGATCTTTTTGATCAAAGTTGAATAACAAAGCCTCGCGTGTGCGTTTCAACTGACCCCTTAATTGGTCGGCAAGTATAAGTTCCTCTTCCGATATTTTGGTGAACAGAAAAATAACATCTTCTAAAGCTGCGTTTAATAAATTGGATGTGTCGGCTTCACTATTTAAAGTTTCGACCAGGTTTAATTTATCCAATTGTGCTTGAGCCACACGCAGCAATTGATTGAGTTTGAAGAAGTCTAATTTGCTTAATAACTCCTCATGCCCCTGTAAGCGAATCCGATTTTTTAGTTCCTTAGCATTCTGAAGTGCTTTTATCAGTACAAGTAAATCCTTTTTATCTTTTATTTCACTTACCTGGTTATGAAATAGCTCACTATTAATAGTGTCAAATCGGAATAATATTTCTTTGATTTCCTGTATTTCTACTTCAATTTCTTTTGGTGATTTAAAGAGGTCGCTATAATTAGCCATTTCATCACCAAGTTCGCCCTGTAATTCTTTGAAGTAATTATCATTCGTTTCCCTGAACGCGGAACTGATGTCGGCAAAATCAACTACATAACCATATTTATATTTTTTATAAGGCCGATTAACACGTGTTAATGTTTGCAGTAAATTGTGATCTCTTACTACACGGGCCAGATAAAGTTTTTTAAGTCGTTTTGCATCAAAGCCGGTGAGCAGCATGTTGAAAACAAATAAAATATCAATATTGCCTGCCTTGAATTGTTTAACCTGCTCTTTACGTTCATCTTTTGAGTTGATGTCATGTAATATCAACGCCGCTTTGAATTGTGATTTTATTTGAGTTCCATATGGAACAGATGGCTCGGCGGCCATGAATTGCTGTTGTACTTCCTGAGTTCCATAAAGTTCTTCAAAATAAGTAAACAATTCTTTCGCCTGATCAGATGTGTCGCACACTACCATAGCTCCCAATGAACGATCATTTTCGATCGTTCGGAAATTTTCTAAATCTTTTAAGACATAATCAAGCATAGGCTTGACAAATTTCGGATGTGCGAACACCTGGCTTTTGGGAATATCTCCCTGTAGCACTTTAATTTGTTCCAGCACGTCCTGCATTTGCATTTTGTAGGTTGTGTCTATCCCCTCCCGGATTAGACGCAAAGTATAACCGTCCATAATGGATTGGTTATAATAATATTTGTGAATATAATCACCAAATAGAGCTTTGCTGTCAAAGTCTTTAGCAACCTCCCGCAAAAGGGGAGTGCCCGTCAGCGCGATTTTTATGGCTTGTTTGTCTGAATTGATCAGGTTAGCCAAGTTGTTGCTTTTAGGATTATAGCTTCGATGCGCTTCATCAAGAAAATAGATCCGCTGTATATTGATGTTGTATCCTAAATCTTTAACTACAACTGTTTCTTCAGTAAACTTTTGAATATTGACCACTGATATTTCACGGTCGCCAGAACTGTTAAGCACCGTACTTACCTTTTGAATATCCCTTAAAAACTCGCTACGCGAATTAACTCGGTTTACGACTAATCCTCGATTTGAAAACTCAGTAGTAGCTTGGTTAGCGAGATCAATCCTATCAACGATAAAATAGAATTTGGCAATCGTATTTTTTTTCTGGAAATAGTCCGTCAAAAACTTTACGTTGTAAAATGCCAAAGCGGTTTTGCCACTGCCTTGTGTATGCCATATAATACCTTTATCTATGCCCTCATTAAGTTTTGATTCAATCGCTTTTGTCGCAAAAAGCTGCGGGTAACGCATAATATGTTTATGTGTTATGATTTTCCCGTCAATTTCATCGTCAACATATGCAATAGCATACCTTAACACAAACGCTAACCTATCTCTACTAAGCAGCGAGGTTAATATTTTGTTGGTATGCGAATCGTAATGCTTGTTCGTAATAAATTCAGGGGAATGCTTGATCGCGATAATGTTGTTATCTTTTAATACCAAATTCTCCAACATATCATCCTCAGCAGCTAATAATTTTGCCAGGTTGAGGCTTTCTTCCTCGCGAAAATAATTGAATTGCAAATCTGCATAAGCAGATGTTGCATAATATGCCCCCTGTAATGGTTCCACAACACCATCTTCGTAGGGCATGTTGTTCGAGAAAATCATCAGTTGACTAATATTGGCAAACCGTCTAAATTTTTTATTTTTGAAACGGTCATTAATGCGCTTTCGTTCTGCAAGTACACCATCCTTGTTGTTTGGCTTTTTAACCTCTATAAAAACAAGTGGTATTCCATTGATCAGGATAGTGATGTCCGGCCTAAACTCATCTTCGCCATTTTTACAAGTTAATTCAGTAGTAACGTGGAAACTGTTATTATTGAAATTATTAAAGTCGATAAGCTTTATACCTGACGTAGATGTGATTGCTTTATAAAAATCACATCCCAAATCTTCGTAATCAAGCTTCAAAGAAATTTCATCAAGCTGACGATCTATATCTTCTTTAGCGGCGCTGGGGTTAATGCGAGCTATACTTTCCTTGAAAATATCGGGGAAAATATTGGTTTCTTCGATCCGCCCTTGTTTATTTCGCGGGATATAAGAATAACCTAAACGTGCAAGGTGCAGTATAGCAGGTATTTTAACCCGTGAATCTTCGTTGAACGCCATATAAAGTTATAGGTCTTAAAGATAGAAAATATGGCGGTAAGCAATAAAGTAAAATATCTGTGAGCTTTGGCATTCGATTAGCGAAAAAAAACGCGAGGCTTAATGTAAATCAACTATGTATTTAAAACAGCAAATACCTTATACCCACACCACCGTGGTTACCATAACATTCCATATTCACCGCACCCGCGAATATAGCCCACCGCCGGGATAAAGAGTAAAGGCTATGCAGAGCGGGCCATTTTTGTTTTGTTTTTTAGCGGCCCGGCCTTGACTATTTACCCGGCTCGCGCTGTTGGTTGCTTAAGCGGTAAATATGGGATGGTGCGTTCAATAGGACTGCCGCTTCAATATCAAAGGCGGCATTGCCTGTCAGAATATAAAGAGTTAAAGTTGCTTTTGATAGCTTAACTTTCCTAAAGCTGGTTCCTCAAACGCTTCACATTGCTTCAAATATAATTCCATCGTGTCCATATCTTCCTGATGTACGGTAGCACTAAATTCATAGGCACGTAACAACATCCTGATGTAGGCGCCAGATTCGCCTTGTTTGGTCAACTTTTTTAAAGCACCCATATAGTCCTCCCGGTAAACAGTAGGGATGATAATTTTGGATAACCCTTTTGATGTCAGTTCGGCATTCATCATCACCCTGGCTATTCTTCCATTACCGTCTAAAAACGGGTGGACTTCACTAATCAGGAACATCATATAGGCAGCTTTTGCAAACGGATTTCTTAGTATAGAATACAATTCAAATCCTTTTTTAAGCGTTCCCTGCACCAATTGCCAATCTACAAATTCGGTGCTGCCTGCCCGGTTATTCTTATCTTTAAAATGCCCCGGCGTTTTAGAAGGCCTGGCACTTAATAAAATGGAATGCCGATGGCGTATTATGCTGATTAACTGTTCTGCCGTATCCGGGCAACGGCTCATTTCTTTTCTGTCGGAAACAATTTGGTAAGTCCCTAATATATCGTGCGAATCTTCATCCCTCGACGGCATAGGAGTAGCGGTTAAAACGATCTCTTTGGCTTCTTCGATTTCAAAAATGGTGCCTTCAATGTAATTGGAAAAGTAGCTTTCGTAAAAGGCAAAATTTTGATAAGCGTGGATTGTGCTGTTTTGATCTTTATAAACGGGATATTCATTTACCGCAAGTTGTTCATACAGATGATTAAACAAATCGATCCGGGATGGATCATAAGGAAAGCCTGAAAGCCTTGCTTTGGTTAATGGTGATGATAGTAGTTTATTGCTATTGCTCGAAAGTAAAGCGCCAATGAGCTTATTAAGCCGCTCAAACTCCCTTTTCATATCAAGCTCGTCCGCAACAAGCCTTGCCTGGTCGCGCAAGCTATTTAGCCCCTCTTCGCCCCTTATGCGAACAATGGCATCCAGCTTATCTTCTATCGCTTCTTTAGGAATAATTTTTGAACTATCCTCTTTTTGTGTGGAAGATTGCATATTTTCCAAATATGCCCTCGCTTCCTGCGAAACATACAAGTCTTTAAAAAACGAAGCATCGCCATCAACCGGCCCTCTGCCTTTTAACGACCGGATGTTAATGCCGGGTAATACAATGTTTTTGGTGTACTTATACGTTATAAAAATTTCGCCAGATAGCGAAGGCTTAAATTCCAAAGCACTGCGGTGGCTTAATAATGCTCCCGGATATTGATGGGCCAATATTTTATACCAGTTCCTTTTTACCAGTAATTCGGGTTGTTCTGTTAGGTTTGAAGTATAAATGCGTGGTGCTATCTTTTTGATTTTACCGGCTTTTTCCAACCGGCTAATTTGTTGGGAAAGCGTCTTATCAGAGCTTCCAAATAGAATTTCATCTATGGATGATTGTAGATTTTTTTCTATTGGTTGCTTTGCCATATGCTAATTTGTAGAATATTTTCTATTAAAATAAATTATGTGTAGAATATTTTCTATTAAAACCCTAATATCGAGCTTGTAAATTGGAAAAATCTTTGGAAGGCTGTTCTAAATAATCTGTTTTATAGGTGGCAAACTAACCATATCCGACGAACTTGCCTTTTAATGTTTAACAAATTGCAGCTGTTTAGTTGTATTCATAACACTCGCATTGCGCAGGTGTGCGTTTACGGGTGAAACAAGTTTGTACGGGCGATTAAAAGCCTCCTGTCTTACTTTGAAGTAGTCAGCCAGCTTTCTTATTACTTCTTTAGACAACCCTTTTTTATAATTTAAAATATCAGATACGTAGCTTTTGCCAATTCCTAATATTTCAGTCATATCTTGGGGCTTCAAATTAAGGTCTTGCATAAAAGAGCGTAATAACGCTATAGGGTCAATTTCCTTAAACGTATTATGCTCTTCATCATACTTTTCGATTAATAGCGTTAGAAGGTCGATTTCATCTTGTACAGATTCACTGTTTTCTTGAGTAAGCAAGGTCTCCAATTGGTTACAATATTGTTGGTATTGATCTTTGCTCCTGATAATCGTATATTTTAGTGTCGCTGTTTCCATGTTAATAAAGATTAATTGTGTACTGGTCGCCCTGTTTACAAATTTTATCGTATTCCGCATGAGTTCCCATCCAACAAACGAATAAATGCGCCTGTTTTTCGCCGAACACAAATTTGCAGATCATTCGGTAGTTATTGCCGGCAATATCAAAAACAACCCGGTTGCTGCTTTTACCTAAGATATCAGCAGTATTATATGTTTGTTTCATATTACCTGGTTGCTCCCAGTCTGCAAGCTTTAGTTTTTCTGTCCAGTCTTCCAGCGAAGTTTTACTCCTTGGGTGCCTGTGTGCAAAATCTTCTAAAGTTTGTTTTTTAATCAAATGGACTTTCATATATCCTAATAACAAATATAATCATAAGTTCACGAAAAGTGAACTTTAATTTTAGCTAAAGTCCATTAGTTTATCGGCTATTTCCTGCTTTACATTATCCTCGAAACCAGCCCAATAGTTTTGCGTAGTGTTCAAACTACGATGGCCTAAACTTTCCTGTATCAGTTCCATTTTAGCACCATTACGAATAGCAGCAGTTGTGAATGAGTGCCGGGCGTAATAGGTAGATATATCGGCATCCAATTCGAGATCCTTGGCTAAGTTTTGAATATGCTGATTAACAAAGCGAATAAAGTTTTGGTTTACCCTTAGCTTCTCTGCTTCATCCATCTTTTTAGTTAAGATTGGAAATACGTAATTATCAGGCAGAAAAGGACGAGTGCCATAGCGTTCTATAATCGCCTTTATCGTTTCTGTTAAAGGGATAATGATCGGCCTGGGTTTGTCTTTAGTGGTATGAAGCGTTTTATGTCGCAAAAATGAAATAGATTTTTTGTTGATATTTTTATACTTCAATTCTGCGATGTCGCGGAAATTCATCCCGTTGCACTGGTAACTGAAAAACCAAAAGTCCCTTGCTTTTTCTTTGGGACTTCCTGGCTCTACCGGCGCAGTATATAACTTTTTTAACTCTTCTTTACTGAGGGCCTTCTTAATGTTTTGACCAGTAGGTATTTTGTATTTTTTGAAAGGGTAGAGTTCAGCAGCTATGCTTCCTTCCTCAATAGCTTTATTGAATATAGCCCTTAAAGGCCTTAAGTAGATACCTACCGTTGTCTTGGATTTACAGGCGGCTACCATCCAGTTTTCATACCTGTTTAAAAAATCAACCGTAACACGAGAGAATGCAAGGCTCGATGCCGGTCTATTATCCTTTCCGGCAAACTCCAGGATGGATTTTAAACTCAAACGGTAGTTGGAAGCCGTACCGGCGCGACCATATCTGGTCAGCTCATCTATGTAATCCTGGTAGTAGGCACATACATCCGTTGTACTGGCTTGAGAACGAAACATTTCGCGCTCAAATTTATCGAGGATAAATAGGCCATCCATTTTGGTAATGATCTTATTTGCGCGAGCCTCTATCGCACTTAACGATATTTTAATTTCCTGAAATGCCTTTTTAGGTTTTTCGGTTAAATAAGATTGTTGGAATTGTTGAGCCGTCAGGTGGATGTCTGTAGGGTAGTGCCTGATATCGGTACGGGAGATGTATAACCTGATTTTTACCGGTGCCTTTTTACCAGTTTCAACCTTCCGTTCATCTAAATATAAGTTAACTTTTACTGCCATTTTCATCAAAATTAGGAAAAATGCCTATTTCTCTCACACAAATTTTTTAGAACATGCGAAATTACGTAAATTTCCCACAAAATAACCTGTTTTACTCTCACACATTTCTCACACAAATAGGCAAAAAATGGCAAAAAACAGCAAAATATCACAAAATTGATTTTTGATAAATATCTGATATATAAGTATTTATAAAAAAGACAAAGCATCAAAAAGTGCCTCCCATAGACTGTTAATCAGAGGGTCCCTGGTTCGAGTCCAGGCTCAGGAGCAAAGCCCCGCACGTCCGCGGGGTTTTTTGTTTTTGTCTCGTCCTGAAAAAAGTTGACTAATAAATGGTCAACAAAATGAGTTACAAGGTAGTTAAAGTAAAAGGTGAAGCCTCGCATTTAAAGT
>NZ_JBSRZI010000023.1:0-42755 GCF_054057495.1 Mucilaginibacter sp. UYNi724
CAACAAAAAAGCTCAAACATCTTTGGTGAATGTTTGAGCTTTTTTATCAATGTTTGTGTAATCAAAAACAGTCAACCTATTTCAGGACTACTCATAATGTTAGTTGATCGATTATTGACCGCCTTGGTACCCGGCATCTGGCTTGGCTTGCTGCACTACCTGCTCTACTTTTTCGGTAGCGTAGGCTTTTGCTTTATCAAACCATTCCGGCGCATCCTCGGTAATATCATCAAGGATAGAGCGGCCGTTAGGGCCTTTTTTAGTGACGTAATTTATTCCGTATCCAATGGCGGCACCTACCGCTATAAATTTTAATAAGCCCATGATATTTATAATTTAAGTAAATGTATGTTTTAAGATTTAATTACAAGTATGATGCCAAAGGCGGGGTGTTGTTACATCCGGGTAGCTATATTTAATAGTTGATAAACGTGGTGGCATCATTTTGTCAGTAGTTGAATTTTCTGAAGTGTTTAATTATTAGGGCCTTACAAATATCCTTGCGTGGTCACGGCCGTGAACGTGAACATTTTGACCGATTTTAGTTCAAAAAAACCGTAGGTTAAGGTGTTGCAACTTCTTTTTTATGGTTACCCAAAACCAAAACCACATCTGTAAAGTTGTACGATGATAAATTACACTGAATGGAAAATTTTACAATGATGCAGTTTTTTGAATGGTATTACCCCGGCGACGGCAGCCTGTGGGAGCATTTAAAGAATGAATCGGGGCGATTAAAAAGTATAGGGATAGATGCCGTATGGTTACCGCCGGCGCAAAAAGGCGCCGCGGGTGGCTACTCGGTAGGCTATGATGTTTACGATATTTATGACCTGGGCGAGTTTGACCAAAAAGGATCGGAACGTACCAAATACGGTACAAAACAACAATTACTTGATGCAGTAAATGCTGCAAAAGAAGCCGGTTTAAATGTTTATGTTGACGTAGTGCTAAACCACATGGGCGGCGCAGATGAAGCCGAAAAGTTTACCGTGCGTAAGGTAAACCCCGATAACCGTAACGAGTTTATAAGCGAGCCGTACGAGATAGAAGCATATACTAAATTTACTTTCCCGGGCAGGCAGGGGCAGCACTCTCAATTTGTGTGGGACTGGCAATGCTTTAGCGGTGTAGATAACGATAGCGCAACAGGCGAGAACGCAATCTTCAGCATTCAAAACCAATACGGCGAGGCTTGGGAAGATGTAGTAGGCACCGAGAACGGTAACTTTGATTATTTAATGCTTGATGATATTGATACCCGCAACCCCGCCGTGCGCGACGAGCTTAAACGTTGGGGTAAATGGTACTATGACACGGTTGGCTTTAACGGTATGCGCCTGGATGCCATTAAACATATCTCGTTCGATTTTTATAACGACTGGCTGGACTATATGCGCAACGAAACCGGCCAGGAACTGTTCACGGTTGGCGAGTATTGGAGTTATGACGTAAGCCTTTTACAAGAGTATCTCGAAGCTACGGCTGGCCGCATGGCACTTTTTGATGCGCCCTTGCATAATAACTTACACGAGGCATCGGTACAGGGCAAGGAATATGACCTGACCACTATCTTTAATAATTCGCTTGTAGCGGCCAATCCGGATAAGGCTGTAACACTTGTAGAAAACCACGATACCCAACCCTTGCAATCGTTAACTCAACCTGTGGATTTTTGGTTTAAACCAATAGGCTACGCGCTTATTTTACTGCGTGAAAGTGGTTACCCATGCGTTTTTTACCCCGACCTGTACGGATCTACTTATACGGATAAGGGCGAAGACGGTAACGACCATGAGATAATCCTTGCCCCGGTTGCCGAGTTGGAGAGCTTGCTTCACATCCGCAAGCATATTGCCTACGGCCGGCAGCGCGATTATTTTGACCATCCTAACTGCATAGGCTGGACCCGTGAAGGCGATGACGAGCACGAAAACTCGGGTTGCGCTATAGTGATCTCAAACGGCGAAGAAAGTAACAAAAAAATGGAGGTAGGCCAGCGACACGCAGGCAAAACCTTTGTAGATTACCTGGGTAAGCACGATGCAGAAATTACCATTGGTGATGATGGCTGGGCAGAATTTTTCGTCTGCCCGGGCTCTGTATCGGTATGGGCAGTAAAAAATTGATTGCTTAGTAAAATAGCTTATTTTTAGGCCGCAATACCGTTAGGTATCGCGGCTTTTTTGCAGCTACAGCGACCACTCTAAAGCTGCAAGCGTATTTGGCAACAGTAAAAACGTAAGCCTTGAAGAAGGCATTGCAAAAATGGCGGCATGGGTAAAAGTAGTTGGCTCACGCGCCAGCGCCGAGTCTGAAAACATAGAGATAGAAGAGAACTTACCACAAGGCTGGAGCAAGAAAGAAAAGGCTGTTTAATTCGTAAAAAAGATTATCGGTTTTTCGGGAAACATTTATATTTTTGTGGCAAATAAATAAGCAAATGCAAAATTCAACAGAGAACGCAAATTCAGTAAGTCACTATACATTTTTAGTTATTACAGTAATGATCGGTTTAGTAGGGGTATATTTACGTTTTGCAGAATTTCCACACGCTACATTAGTATCTAACATCATATTATTGTTCGCTTCCATTATTTGCCTTAGAGCAGTTTTCGGTATTTTGAAATAAGTACGTACTAAAAATATAAAAAAAGCGCTACCGAACCGGTAGCGCTTTTTTTGTGGGCTAAGTTTTTATTGTGAGACTTTGATCGCAAGCTTACAGCGCAAACGGCCTTGTGTTTTGTCGTATTCATACCTTATCAGTATATAGGGATTTGTCGATATTTGTGATAAACAAAAGCTATTTATTAAGCATCGATATGAGAAAGTTAAAATTACAGATACAAATGAGCATCGACGGTTTTGTAGCCGGGCCTAATGGCGAGTTAGACTGGCAATTTTTACCGGGTGCCACGCCAGATCCGGATAGTTTTAAGGCTGTGATAGATATTGCCGAAAGCAGCGACGTTATTTTACTGGGCCGCAAAATGACCCGCGAGTTTATTGATTATTGGGAAAATGTAGTAGACAATCAGCCCGACAGCCCAATGCATTCCTTCGCCCAAACCATGGTAAATACGCGTAAGATAGTTTTTAGCCATACAGAAAATAACATCAGAGGCAGGAATTTGGAAACAGAAAACGGCGACCTGGCTACGGCAGTTAATGCGCTAAAACAACAGCAAGGTAAAGATCTATTGGTTTATGGCGGTGCCGATTTCGTAACTTCATTGGTGGACTTGAACCTTATTGATGAATATTACATCATCCGTAACCCGGTGGCGATTGGCGCCGGCCTCTCGGTTTTTAAAGAACGCAAAATTTTGAACCTGGAAAGTTCGACGGCTTACAAAAGCGGGAAGACTTTAAATAAGTATCTGCCTCAATAAGCAAATATTATTCATTTATTCCCCGGTGTTTTTAGGCCGGTATTTAGATTCGTTCAGGATCTTTTGAGCATCCCTATCTATCATTAGCTGCTGCAGGGTAACGTTGGGATGCTTATCCATATACTGTTTCACAATTTGCCAGCCTGTCCAAACACCAAGCTTTGGTGCCGATTCATTTTTTTCGCCAAGGCCGGGGGTGAAGGGCGCCTCGTTAAGGTATTTTTGGATCTTCTGGAAATCGGTTTCATACAACAGGTTCTCCTCCAGGAAAAATCCCCAGATGTTGCCTTTAAAGTCCTCGCACCATTTTAACTGTTTCGCGGTATAACCTATCTTGGTAGAATCGGCCAGATCCGGCATGGTCTGATCCATAAAGTACAGGATCTTGCCATTATATACCATTTTTGAAAGTAGTGATTGGTCGCGGTCGTCCTCGGGGAACATTTCCTCGCGTGCCGTGATCTCTACAACCCTTGGCGTAACGTTATCCGGCGTAAACCTGCGCGAAAGGTAGTGTGGGAAGCTTTCTACCAAAGCCGGATAAAATTTAGAATCGGCACCCAAAAAAAGATCCAACCCGACACCCAGGTAACCATCGCCTATAGTTGTTTGCGCTTGAAAACCTGAAAAGTATGCGTAAACTTTTGGTAGCTTTTTTTGCGGGTAATAATATTTTACCCTCCGGAAGGCATCCGTTAGTTCTGCATCCTGCTTATCGGTATTGGGGTAGGCGGCATCAACATCATGTTTCAGATCGGCGTATGCCTTACCGGCAAATACATCGCGCAAGTTTTTGTAATAGTTTGTATCGGCGGTACTACCTATCTTTAAAACGCGTTCAATAAAATCCTGGTAAAACATCCCGTATTTGCTTTGCAGGGCAGTTACCTGCAAGGCAAGGGGTTTTGTACGCAACAGGTCAAAATCCTTATCGAAGCGTTCAATTTTAACATCAACAGGTATATTGCTTACATCGATCTTTTTGTTGCGCTTACAAGCTGTAAAAGCCAGGCACAATAAAAAACTTGTGTAAATAAGCATTGTTTTACATGAATTAGACATCATAATAGCGTTTTAGCAAAAATAATTTTTTTATTTGCATTAGGGAGGATCGGAGAGTAGTTAAGTAGCGATTAGTGAATGGCTCAATTCATTATAAGCTTAACAACCATTCACCGATGAACTGCTCACCATTCACCAATTATTATGAAGATAGCATTAGCACAGCTTAATTACCACGTAGGCAACTTCGAATCTAACACAAATAAGATCATTGCCGGCATCCGCGAAGCAAAGCAAAACGGCGCCGATCTGGTGGTTTTTGCCGAATTATGTGTTTGCGGCTACCCCGCGCGTGATTTTTTGGAGTTTAACGAATTTATAAGCCTGTGCGATGATGCCGCCAAAAAAATTGCTACAGAATGTATCGGCATCGCCTGTATCATCGGCTTGCCCACCCCTAATAATAATCCCGAGGGTAAAGACCTGAATAACTCGGCATACTTTATAGAGAACGCCGAGGTGAAGGCTGTGGTTAACAAAGCATTGCTACCTAATTACGATATTTTTGATGAGTACCGCTACTTTGAACCATCTACCCAGTTTAGCTGTATAGATTTTAAGGGCAAGCGCATAGCGCTTACCATTTGCGAGGACCTGTGGAACACCATTGAGAACCCGCTTTACGTTACCCGCCCAATGGATATACTGATCCAGGAAAAGCCGGATGTGATGATCAATATTGCGGCATCGCCTTTTGCTTATAACCACGATGAAGAGCGTATTTCCATACTAAGCGACAATGCGCGCAGGTACAACCTGCCGTTATTCTACGTTAACCACGTTGGGGCCCAAACCGAACTGATATTTGACGGCGGCTCTTTAGTTTTTGATAACAAGGGTGAGGTAGCCGATGAGTTGCCTTATTTTACCGAGAGCATTGCTTATTATACCTTGCATGATGATGCAAGCATCACTTTTGAACATCAAACCACCCAAAAAGCGAAGCGTCCAAACGATATTGAGCAAATTCACCAGGGCCTTATTTTAGGCATCCGGGATTACTTTTATAAATCAGGCTTTAAGCAGGCTATATTGGGCTTATCAGGCGGGATAGATTCTGCCGTGGTATGTGCCCTGGCTGCCGAAGCTTTGGGTGCCGAGAATGTAATGGCTGTATTGCTACCATCCAAATTCTCCAGCGACCACTCGTTGAAAGACGCGGAAGACTTGGTTGCCAACCTGGGTTGTAAATCAGAGACCATCGCTATCGAGAAGATAACAGACGCGTTCGAAAGTTCGTTGCACCCGCAGTTTAATAACCTGCCATTTAACATTGCAGAAGAGAATATCCAATCGCGCAGTAGGGCGGTGGTGTTGATGGCCATGTGCAATAAGTTTGGCTATATTTTGCTCAATACATCCAACAAAAGCGAGGCTGCCGTGGGTTATGGTACGCTTTATGGCGACATGTGCGGTGGTATATCTGTTATTGGCGATGTATTTAAAACACAGGTTTTCCAGCTGGCCCGCCACATAAACCGCGACCGCGAGATAATCCCTGAAAATACCATTGTTAAACCACCATCTGCAGAGTTAAGGCCGGATCAAAAAGACACCGACTCGCTGCCCGAGTACGATATACTTGATGCCATATTAGAACAATATGTGGAACACCGCAGGTCATCTGTCGAGATCATCAAACAGGGGTTTGAAGATGCAGTAGTGCATAAAGTGCTGCGGCTGGTGAACCTGGCCGAACACAAACGCTACCAAACCCCGCCAATACTCCGCGTATCGCCAAAGGCATTTGGGATGGGCAGGCGTATGCCGATAGTTGGTAAATATCTTACATAATATATTTTCTGTTACAGCGTATTATGATTGCAAATTGCAGATGAGTATTTTTACCTGCAGGTAAGAAACGCAAAGCATCGTCGGTCACCGTAAAAATAATTTTATTTAGGGTAAAACCGATTAAACCTTTGCGTGCTTATTAGTCTAATACACATAAATTACTGGTAAGGCTATGAAAAAATATATCTATTTAACGCTGACGGTGGCTTTCGTATCGCTGCTATCGGCTTGCAGCAGTTATAATTACTATACTGCGGCCCAAAACAAAACCAACTTATCATCTTACAAAACATTTGCCTGGGCTGCAACGCAACAAAACCCAAACAAGCAATGGCGCCCGCTCGACGAAATTGGCCGCGGTAAGATCCAGGAGGCAACAAGGCAGGCGCTGGTAGGTAAAGGCCTGTCGCTCCAAGATCAAAACCCGGATCTGTTAGTGCGTTACTTAACGGTTACCGGCCGTGGAAGCAAAACTGAATTTTACTCGCCGTACTACGGCGGTTTTTATGGTGGTGGCTTTGGCTTCGGTTATGGTGGCTTCTATCGCCCTTGGGGATTTGGTTACGGCGGCTGGGGTGGGCCTTGGGGTTACGGCGGCTGGGGCGGCGGTTACTCGCAAAAGGTACACTATAAAGAAGGTACCATCATCATCGACCTGATAGACAGCAAGACACAGCAGGTGGTATGGCGCGGTTACGGCGTTGGCGAATTGCAAAACCCTAAACAAACCATGCGGGATATCCCTAAGGTGGTTGAAGGTATTATAAAACAACTAGAATTAGCGCCACCAATGCGCAAATCATAATCCGTGTACCAAGACCATAAAAAAGGGGGATGCAAGCTGCATCCCCCTTTTTTATGGTTAATGTTGTTCACGTTCACGGTTTGAACAGCGTTTGTTTTTCGTGAACATGTTGATAATCAGGTTGTTAATTTTTGTGTGGTACTGACAAAGTACTGTCAGTACTTTGTGTGAGTATTTTTGTTTATCTGAAATACGGGCTGCCAAGCGCACGATTTCGTTTAATTATTAGGGATTAAACAATAGCTGCGGGGCCGCCAAACAAGTTCAAAATTACTTCACAGCGCGCAGAAAAGGCTTACGTTATGTGCTACAAATTCGTCTCAAAACGACCTTTAAACGGTTAAAGCCTTTTGCTTTTGGTACATTTTGTAAGCGCCAAACATCATAAAGGCAAATACTAATACATATACCCATGTATCTAAAGGGCATACATCGTCTTCATCTAAGCCGCCGCAGGGGTTAGTAATTTGGGCGTATGATGCGGTATGTATAATTAGAAGCGTAAGTAACGCTAAAATCTTTTTCATCTGTTGCACTTATCTTTTGAGATTACAATTTTACGAATTTTCCGGTACCTATCACTTTTTTGGTGCTGTTGTTTATCACCTGTACAAAATAAGTACCCGGGTAAAGGTTGCCTACATTGTCTTGCCAGCTTGCTTTTGCCGATTTTGTGGTTCTGACAATTATACCGCTTCCGTTGCTTATTTTAATGGTATAGGTAGCCTCCTGCTTTTGTTCAGGGTCTGTAATTGCTACGTTAACCATATTAATAACCGGGTTAGGGTATATGTTAAATAACCTATCGGTAAGGCCATTTGTATTGGCGTACATCAGCGTAACTATTTCAGAGTAACTGATGGCGCCGTTGATGTCGTCTTGTTTTAAACGATATTGGGTTGTGCCTTTCGGCGGGTTTTTATCAATTAAAGTGTACGTGCCCTTACCTGTGGAAAGCAAGCCTCCTATCACTTCAAACGTTTTGCCGCCGTCAGTACTGCGCTCAACTGTAAAGTTGGTGTAGTTGGCCTCATTCTCTACTGTCCACGCCAGTTTATTACCCCCGGTTACTTTAATGCCGTTAAAGTCAAGCAACCTTAGGGCAAGCTCGGCATTCTGGCGGACAACAATTTTAAACCTTTCTTTACCAAAACTCTCGGGCGTCCCTTTTAGAATGTTAAAGTTATACGTGTTATGCGCACGCAGATCAAGCGAATCTTTCTTAAAGTTATCCATCAGCCAAACCTGGTAAATAGATGGCAGGCCATTAAGGTCTTGCAGCTTTAGGCTGTATAAACCATCGGTTGTAGCATCAACCAAAACAGGTATTACCTGCGGTTGTAGTTTTGGTAATGGTAACCTGTTGATACTTAATGGCACATCATCTGAAGAATAGGCCGTTAAACTAACCTGGGCGCCATTGCCACCAAGGTCTATGGCATCTTCATTAAGCACATATTTTGTATCGGTATTGTTGTTTAATACTATGGAGAAAGCATCGGTATTTACATCATCCTTTACAAGTTTTATCCTCATCGAAGCTTCCGACTGGTCGCCGGATGGTGGTAAAGAGGTGCTCATAAGCGTTATAACGTTTGCCGCAGCTGCCTGTGTAGTAGTTTTGGCCGATTCGCGGAAGGTTAAAGTTTGGCCTGACGCGTTAGCTATTACAAAGAAACCCTGCCCGCTTGATATCATATTACTAACCACACCATCGCTTGAAAATGTTGCACCAGTGTTAATGGTTGATGTTGTATCGGCCACCGAACCTACCGTAGCTTTTGGAATATAAGATGCGTATTGTTTACTGGTTGAATTGAACTGGTAAATGGTAGTCGAAATAGGCGTGCCTGCAGGTGTAGTACCACCATAGATGGATGAGTTTACACCATTGCGGTTAAATTTCTCCCAGTTTATGGTTGCCGCGTAAGGGTTACCAACCAGGTTATATCCCCTTATGTTATTAGGGGCAACGTTATTTGCGATGGTTGTTGAATACAAAAGTACATTACTGCCGCTTGCCCACGGCCTTACTACAACCGTACCCCGGTTTAATGTACCTGTTTGTGTAAAGGTAACGTTTTCAGGATAATCATAAGGAGATGTGGTTTTTGTGCCGGTTTGTGCTGCGGTGTTTAATGTGTTATTGCCCCTAAAAAAGAACAAGAAGCCATTACCAACCGGCAAATAGGTTTGCGAGTCGTTTGTATTTGTTAACGTATTTACCGCGTTGATACCATAGTTGTACACCGGCGAGTTATTTAATTGCGTAATGCCTTTAAAATTGCCCGAGGCAAAGGTTGTGTTACCCGGTACAAGATCTTCCCTGAACAAGTAGACACTGGCATTTGCCGTGGCGCTTGTACCTGCTGTAAAGCCGTTTGTAGCACCGTTTACACCGGTAACTATTGAGGATGCTTTAAGAAAATTAAGGTCGTAAACGTTATTGCCCGCTACGGTAGCCGCATAAACCGGAGACGACATTAAACGGTAACCCCTTCGTGCCAAACTGGTAGGGCTGCCGGATACATAACGTTCTGCACTAACCAGGCCGGTTAGGGTTGATGCGGTTGGTACAGCAGCAACATAAGCAGTAGCGGTAGCGTCGGACTTTAGTGTAAGCGTTGTAGTAGGAGCTATCGTAAGATTGCCTTTTGTAAAGTTAAGCGAGGTGTAAATATCTATCGGGCCGCCGCTTACAGTAACTGTGCCGCTAACCGAGTTATTGATGGTCATGTTGCCAAGTTTAGCTGTATTTGCTGTAGCCGAACCCGTGTAGGTTTGCGATGCAACAGCTCCCGTCCATGATAACCCCGATGCACCGTTTGTACTGGTAATTTGACCGCCGTTGCTGTTGTAAATATTACACCCGATGCTTAAATTAAAACCATTAAGATCTAAGGTTGCGGTATTTCCTGAAAGCGTAAGACCGGATATAATAGCATTAGCCCTTAATTTAGGATAGATATTTGAAGTGGTATTAGGGATAGTAAGTGTTACAGTACCATCAAGTGGAGGTGCAAGCACAGCTACCGACGGTATGCTGCCTGACGATGAAGTCCAGTTGGCGGCAGTGGCAGGATCGGTAGTGGTAGCTGTGGTTTTCCACGCGAAAGGTATACCACCGCCTATTGCAGATACTGCGGCTGCAGACGTAGCTGTAATTGCCGTATTGGTTGTTGTGTAGGTTAAGTAGTTATTTTGATTGTTATATTCGGCCTTTATCCAGTCTGCCGGTTTCGCAACATTAGATACCCTTATCTCATCCATTGTACCCTTAAAGAAGTTGGCGGATGCAAAGTCTGATCCTATATAAATAGGGCCACCCGTGCCTGCAGCCACGCCGGTAGTGGCGCCTCTGTCAGATACACCATCAAAATAAGTAATAAAGTTTGTGCCGTTATATACACCTTGTACATAATGCCATTGGCCGGTTGTAACTATAGTACCACCCGCTTCGCCCCTGTTTAAAGCGGCAGCCCCAGAATATGAGCGTGTTTCCACTTCAGTTTTAACATTGGTAGTAGTTGAGCCATAGTATCCAAGTTTATAACCGCCGCTTGCGTAGCTGCTTTCATTTGTTACTATTTTTTGATCGGAACTGGTTGCAAAATCTGTAACAAATGCCCAGCCGGATAGCGTAAAATTGCCGGTGGCATCTGCAGCAGTTGCAGATATGATTTTGGTGCTTGTACCATTAAAAGCATACGCCGAAGATATTTTACCACTTGTTGTGCTTGTAGCATTTGTTGCCGTGGCCGACCGCTGGTTGGTTGTTGCATCCAATACCGTACCGCTACCCTCGTTAAAATGGTAAACCGCCAGGTAATCGCTGCTCCAGGTACCGTAAGCAAAACTGGCATCATGCGCAGGCGCAGTAGATCCAAAATAGAATGAAAGCTGTGTAGCTGCCGACGTTACGGAGGGCACTTGTACCCATGCCGTTAAAATTCCGTTGGTTGCATCAAAGCTTTCTACCTGGTAAAAAAGCTCGTCTGTACCGCCATTGGTGGTAAATGCAAAATCGTAACCGTTGGTAGCAGATAAACCCGTTGGGAATTGAACATTGTTTGCGCAATTAATCCCGGATTTTAGGGCATCTTCTTTTATATACACAAGCATCGGGAAATTGGCGAGTGTTGCTGTATTACCAAGTGCGGCTACTGTAATAGGCTGACTAAAGACATAATTACCGGATGCAACTGTTTTTGTAACCGCTATGGTTTGCGTGGTAGATACGCTACAGCCATTGGTGTTTGTTGCCGTAAGTGTCACTTTTTTAAGCCCGGCCGTAGCCCAAGTTACACTAATAGCGGTACCTGTACCGGTAGCAGGCGTACCGCCATCTGTTGTCCATGCATAGGTAACGCCGGCAACAGGGGTTGTACTAAAAGCCGCGGCTGTGGCGGTTGCTACAGTAGTTGGCCCTGTAATGGTTGCTGCAGGCAGCGCGTTTAATGTTGGGGTATAATTTGCTGTAGATGAACAGCCACCCGGGCCGTTTGTTACAGTAAGCGTATAGGTGCCCGCTATCGCGGCGGCAAATGTAGTGCTGTTGCTTGTTCCTGCTAAAACAGCACCGTTAGGGTCTGTCCAGCTGTAAGTGGCGCCTGTAATTATTGGAGAATAAAGGGTTAAAGGGCTGCCAACACAAATGGGGCCATATGCACCTATTTGATAATTATCGTTAGATGTTGTAACAGTTGCTACCGATAACTCTGTACTGTATACAGCTACATCATCAATGCTACCTGCAAAAAAAGCGCTGGTAGGTATAGATGGCCAACCTGTTAACGTATTGCCGCCGATGCTCCAGTAACCGGTATAGGTTTCTGCGGCTGTGTAAGTAGCATTTGCCGCCTGTAAAACGTTATCTACGTATAATTTTATACCGTTGGTTGGCGAAAAGGTACCTACCACATGGTGCCAGTTACCATCGTTATAAGAGCCCGCTGTATTAACCGTGTTGGTAGCGCCGTTATACACGCCAAAATAAAGTTGGCCTGCATTATTCATGTAGATCTGCCTGTCGCGCTGGCCGCCGCCTGCTTGCTGCGATGAAAACCCGATGAGCTTACCGCCCGATGGCGTATTTGTGTTAAACCAAAGGCTTAACGAGAAAGTTTGAGGGTTAACAAAAGGTGTTGTACTGGTGATATATTGTGTTGAGCCGTTAGCACTATATGCGCCGGGTGTTGCCGTATACCTGTTTGCTGTAAATGCCGGCGTATTTTGGCCCACGCCATTATTTTGGTTGCCAGATACGTCATTGGTATTACCATCTAACGGATAAGAAAGAACGGCGGCGGCTATTGGAGACGATACTATAGGATTAATGGTTACTATTTTAGCTGTGCTTCTGCCGCTGGTTACGCCGCCTGAGGTATAATCTACATAGTAGCTACCGCTGGTAATAGGGGCGAATGTAGTTCCGGTAGCTAATACAGCGTTGCCGGTGGCTGTGCCATACCAGTTATAAACACCGCCTGTGGGCTGGCCACCTGCAGCGGTAAGTGTTACCGAACCGGCGCCGCATCCCGCGCTACTGCCGCTTATTGTGGGGGTTGCAGTAGCAATATTAACGGCAAAGCTGGCGGGGCTTGAAGTTTGGCCAAGGCCCGTAGCGGTAGAGGTAACGCCTATAGTGTATGCACCTGCAGGTACCGTCGCAGAAGCTAATGTTACAACGCCTGTTGTTGAATTAATAGCAAAGTAGGAGCTTGGATTAGTCGTAAGCGCGTAAGTTATAGCCGTTGTGCCGTACACCTGGAATTCAAATAATGAGTAACCGGCCGCTATGGCACGTTGCGTACCATACATCCTGATATACCTGCCCGTGCCGGACAGGCCGGTTAAGTCATCTATATTTCCATCCCCGTTGGTGGTACTATATAGGGTAGTATAGGTGCCGGCGCCGAAACCGTTTGTGGCGGAGATATCTATCGAGTAGGCTTTACCATACGCTGCTTCCCAGTATAATGTAACCTGGCTAACTGTGTAAGTGTTACCAAGGTCAATGATGATGGATTGAGGATCTGAAAACGCGCTTGACCAGCGCGCGCCGGTGATGGCACCATCTACCGCGGCCGAACCAGGGTAGGTGGCTCCTGCTTCTAAAGACGATACGGTTACAGGCGCGTTAAGCGCGATATTGCCGTTTATGGTAGAAAAAGCGGTAACCCCGGTAGTTGTACCTATGGCTGAATATGAATTGGCTGTATTTGCAGCAGGGTTATTATCAATAGGCGTGCTTAAACTGTTTGCCACAGATATGTTAATGGTGGTACTGTTGGTACCGTTAGGGTTTGTGGCCGTAACAATATAGTTTGCAGCGGCTGTAACTACTGTTGGGGTACCGCTTATTACGCCGGTAACGTTATTAAGGCTTAACCCGGTTGGTAAAGGGGTGTTTACCGTATAGCCACTGGTAGGTGCAAGTTTTCTGATCTGGTTACTATACCTGTCAGCTATATATAAATTGCCTGTTCCATCTGCCTGAATACCCCATGGCCCGTTAAAAGTAGCAGTGGCCCCGGTGCCATTGCCCGCCCCGGCAGTACCTGTGCCCGCTATAGTGGTAACTACAGTGCCGGGCATCGTTATCATTCTTATTTTGTTGTTGCTTACATCCCCTACATAAATGTTGCCGTTTGCAATGGAAATACCTGATGGCCGATTGAATGTGGCTGCTGTACCTATACCATCGGCAGAGCCTGCTACACCGCTGCCGGCATAGGTGCTTACTATACCACCCGCGGTTATCTTTCTGATCAGGTTGTTCCCCTGGTCGGCTACAAATATAAAGCCGTTACCATCATCAGTTATGCCGACAGGGTTAAAAAACGTAGCGGCTGTTCCCGTGGCATTATTAGCACCTTGCGTACCGCTGCCCGCAAAAGTAGTTACCGTACCCGTAGCCGAGATTTGTAAAATAGTATGAGTGGTATAACTGCTGGCGAATAACGTGCCTGTTACCGAGTTGTATAAAATGCCCGCCGGCGCGGTAACAGTTGCAAAAGTAGTTACTACACCCGCAGGGGTTATTTTCCTGATACTATTATTGCTATAGTCGGCCACATATAAATTGCCCGATGGGACAATGGTAATATCAAAAGGTGCGTTGAAAGTAGCGCCTGTGCCCGTACCGTCGGCCGCTCCTGCCGCACCGCTGCCTGCAAAAGTAGTTACCACGCCCGCCGTGGTTATTTTTCTGATCTTGTTGTTATTTGGATCCGCTATATAAAGGTTTCCGGAGGCGTCCCGTGCAATTCCTACAGGGTTGTTGAAACTTGCAAGTGGGCCTGTATTGTCAGCGCTACCTGCCCCCACCTGGCCTGCAAAGGTAGTTACTGTATAAGCCGGGTTTGTGGTGACCGCGCCGCCGCTGTTGCTTGGGGTTATGGTAACACCAGTGCCTACTGTTAAATTTTGAGGAGTAGTATAAGTAACAGCAGGGGCCTGCGCAAACAATTGCGTACCAGCAAGTAACAGTACTGCCGTAGTGATGAGGTTATGTAAACGTGTTTTCAAATTACAGGGGTATTATGGCGCGGAATACAATTTTAAGGATTGTATTAGGTGCCCTTACAACTGTCATTTATACGAACGAATTACATGAAAGGTTGGTTTTATTAATTAACCAAAAACTAATTTAATTAAAGTTAACAAAAGTATGTTAATTAATTAAAAGTTGTTGAAATGTTTTTATAAGAAAGCCAAGGGCGGCTTTTTTGACCTATAACGAAACGCTTTTTTGTTTTTGGTTCATTTTATAAGCGCCGTAAATTACGGCAGCAACAACCAAAACGTAAACCCAGGTATCTAAAGGGCATACATCGTCATCATCGGTACCACCACATGGGTTGGTTATTTGTGCAAAAGAAATGGTACTTATTGTCAGTAGCAAAAACAGGGCGAATATCTTTTTTATCATTATCACTTATCTTATAGCAACGCTTATTACAATTTTATAAATTTACCATTACCTATAACGGCCTTGGTTATGTTATTAACTACCTGTACAAAATAGGTGCCCGGTAAAAGGTTACCCACATTTGCCTGCCAGGTTGCCTGCGTTGATACCGCGTTTTTAATTAACGACCCGCTACCGTCAGATATTTTGATGTTATAAGTGGTTGCCGTAGTTGCAGGGTTTATAATGCTCACGTTTACCGTATTGCTAACCGGGTTAGGATACACGTTAAACGTTTTAATAGTTATGCCTTCAACATCAGCATACATCATGTCAACAACTTTAGAGTACGTAATTGTACCGTTAATATCATCCTGCTTAAGGCGGTATTGATTTAGGCCTTTTACTGGTTTAGCGTCTGTAATATTATATTTTCCATCACCGGTGGCGTGTAGCCCGCCTACAATTTCAAATGTATTGCCATTATCGATACTGCGTTCAACCGAATAGTTGGTGTAGTTGCCTTCATTCTCCGCTACCCAGTTAAGCTTAACACCGGCGGTTACTTTAGTGCCCGTAAAATCCAGCAGTTTTAAAGCGAGCTCGGGGTTTTGGCGTATAACTAAGGTAAAACGTGCCTTACCAAAAGTTTCGGCAATAGCTCTGTCAATGTTGAAATTGTAGGTGTCATGCGCGCGCATATCAAGCGAATCTTTTTTATAGCTATCCATCAACCAAACCTGGTAAATAGATGGCAAGCCGCTTAATGCTTCTATTTTTAAGGAAAATAAACCGTTTGTATTAGCATCTACTGAAACAGGTACTATCTCCGGGTTCAATTTAGGTAATGGTAACCTGTTTATACTTAAGCCTATGTCATCTGCCGAGTAGGCAGATATGCTTACCTGTGCACCATTACCGCCAAGGTCTACAGCATCCTCTGTGTTCTTATAATTCGCGTCGTTAGTGCTGTTTAATACCAGTGCAACTGCATCCGTATTAATATTATCCTTTATTAATTTTAAGCGCATAAAGCCGTTTATCCCTCCGTTGCCAGATCGTGGCAGCGATGTGCCCATTAGCGTTACAACACTTGCCGCGGGTGCCTGTGAAGTAACTTTAGCCGACTCGCGGAAAGTTAACGTTTGACCGGGCGCGTTTGCAATGACAAAAAATCCCTGCCCGCTTGAGATCAAATTGCTGACAACCCCGTCGCTCGAAACAGCGCCTGTAGGTATAACAGTATTTAAAGTGGTATCAGCAGCAGTTACGGTAGCTTTTGGCTGATAAGAGGCGTATTGTTTGGTTGTTGAATTGAATTGCCAAATGGTGGTATTAATAGGTACAGTACCGGCAGCGTTTCCACCGTAAATAGACGAATTTATACCATTACGATTAAATTTTTCCCAGTTAATGGTTGCCGCATAGGGGTTGCCTACCAGGTTATAACCTCTTACGTCACTGTGTGGGACGTTATTTGCGATTCCTGTTGAATATAGGAGCGCAGTGCCGCCGATTGACCAGGGCCTTACTACTATAGTACCACGATTAAGCGTTCCTGATTGTGTAAATGTTACATCTTCAGGATAGTCATAGGGCGAGGTGGTTTTAGTGCCGGTTTGTGCTGTAGTGTTTAATGTGCTGTTACCCCTAAAAAAGAACATGAACCCATTGCCTACCGGCAAATAGGTAGAAGCATCGTTGGTGTTTGTTAAAGTGCTTAATGCATTAATGCCAAAATTGTATGCGGGAGTTTTATTTAACTGTGTTATCCCTTTAAAATTACCTGCTGCGAACGAACTGTTATTTGGCACCAGATCTTCTCTGAAAAGATAAATACTGGCATTTGCTGTTGTGCTTGTGCCTGTAGTAAAGCCATTGCCCGACCCGCCTATACCGGTAACTATCGAAGAGTTTTTAAGATAATTTAGATCATATACATTAGCGCCCGACACTGTAGCAGCGTACACAGGTGACGACATTAAGCGATACCCCCTTCGCGCAAGGCTTGTTGGGCTTCCTGATAAAAAGCGTTCTACTTTTACTGTACCTGTTACAGATGCCGCCGTAGGCATAGATGCTACTGTTGCTGCCCCATCCTCATCAGATCTCAATGTTAAAACACCCCCGGCAGCTAACGACCCGGCGCTCACGGTTAGCAGGCCGGTTGACGAAACACCAAACCCACCACTACCCGACATGGTTTTTGTTCCATTGCCCTGAAATGTGACTTTATTAAATGTTGTGCCACTTGTTGTAACATCAGATAATGACTGTGCGGTTCCGGAACTAAAAAACACTGTACCTGTGCCTGCAGTAAATGTGGATGCCGCACTATTTGTATAAGTAGTGCCGGTTATTATAAGGTCCTCTCCGTTACAGATATAAGCGCCACCCTGGTTTTGAAATATATTTGTAACGGTAACTACACCCGGGCCTGCACCGCCGCTAATCGTCCCGGCGTTATTTTGTATAACAGTTGTTGTTAAATTCCCTGCACCCAATTGAAATGCACCGGCATTGTTTTGTAATGAATTTGCCAATGTAATATCACCCGAGCCCTGGGTTACGTTCGCCGTGTTGGTCCAACTGTTACCAACTGTAATATCCGGGTTATTGGTGTTTAGATCCACTGCGCCGCCACTGCTTACAAAGCTATTTCCAATTGTTAATGTGCCACCGCCCGATATTTTGCTGCTTGCACCACTTAAGGTAAGGTTATCATAGTTAAATGCATTTAAACCTATACCGGTGGTAGTAGATGTATAAATTGTTTGGGTACCAGAAGGTTTATTATATATAGTATAGCCATTGCCCGTGCCATTATCAGTAAAATCTACATAAAAGCCTGTAGGTATAGGTGTTGCAATTGCATTGGCATTTAATAACTCTAAAGTGGTTGCAGAAGTACCGGGGTCTGTTTTAAATATTCCTATACCTTGGTAGGCCGCGTTGTTTAAACCGCCGAAGGTTGGGCTGTTTAATGCGCTGAACGAAACCTGGCCCGTTAAAGTAACTTTATTTGCATCTAAAGTAAAGGCTGGATAGTTTATACCATTACCTCCGTTTCCCTGCGAAATTAAAAGAATATTACCTAAAATATTAAATTGATTGATCTGGCTGCTAATGTTTACAAGGTTGTTGGCTGCAGCAGATGGTTGCGTTGTTGAACCTATATTAAAGTTACCTGCACAAGTGATAGTGCCAGTGCCCGCAACTATCGATGTAATACTGACGTTTGTTCCGGAAATTTGGTTAATGTCACCGTTTACGGTTAAGGTTTGAGAGCCATTTACAGTAAGTATTTTATCGGGCGTACCCGTTAAACTGCTTTTTAGTGTGCCGAAGGTAACTGACCCGACTTGAGTTGTTGCTGTAACTACAGGTTGTTTGGTGAAAGCAACTACGCCGATCCTTGCCAGGTCGGTTGTGCCTGGTACAGTAGCCGGCGACCAATTAGCACTGTTATTCCAGTTATTATTAGCTGTACCCGATGCACCTATCCAATCTATTTGAGCCGAGAAATTATATGTTTGCGAATTGGTATTGTTAACCGTTATTCCACCGCTGTAAGTATTTTGTGTAATCCCCGGCGACCCGCTGGTAGGTAAATAAAATTGGTAGCCGGTTGGTTGTGGCGTATTATTAATGGAATTATAATTTAAGATAAGATAAAAATAGTATGTAGTGCCGTTAGTGCCACCTGTGAAAGCGGGCCAACTTGTAACGGAGAAAGCGTTGTTCCCCGGGCCGCCATTAACGCTAACTGAATAGGAATTTAAAATCGTGCCCGCATTTTGAGCCAATGTAGGATCAGCGCTTGCTACACGTGCTATGGAAGCGGGGTTACCTACAAAACCATTCAAACCTTGCGTTACACCTATATTTAAAACACCGCCAGAAAAACTTCCGCCTGCGGGTACGCGCATACTAAACCCGTATACAACACTACTTCCTGCACCTTTAGTATATGTAGAAGAATTACCAGGAAGGGAGGTAAAAACAACTTGTCCTACAGTTTTTTGAAAACTGAGCGTAAGGCAACCTATAATTAAAATATAATTAAGTAAATGTTTTTTCAAAGTTTAGGTTTTAATTAATCAACACTTGCGCATTGCAAAAACAATGCAAGACCAATAAAATCAGCCTATTATTGCTATAAAATTCGACATGACATTAGGTGCGTGATATTTAGCCCCACGGATTTTGAATTAAAAAATATGTTTTAATTCAATTAACTCAAATAGTGCGCAATAAAATTCCCAAAACGGGTAAAAAAATACACCTTTAGAATGTCGTAAATGGATGATAAACTTCTATTTACGCGCAAATAGAGGTTTAACAGCTGCAAATTGTCGTCTTATAATTGCATTAATAAATTAATGCAATTATCAATCCCCAATATTTTTTAATACGGCGCTAAATGCGGAAACTTGTAAATACTACGGCTTTGAACTTTATGGGAAAATTTTACGCGGCACTGTTATTTAACATCCTTTTATTTAGCTGTTTGGCCCCGGCTGTTGCACAGCGGCAAATACCTGTAGATGCCGACAAAAAACAGCGGCTGGATGCCCTGTCTGTCCGCTCGCGAGAAAGCTTCACAACCGGGTATCAAAAGGCACTTTCATTAGCCCCCGCAAATGGATGGACTATCCGCCGTACTACCAAAGCGGGCAACCTGGTTGCGTTGGAGGGTATCAACAGCCACGGCTTCCCCGTATATTTGATAACACATAATAATACAATCGCGGCAGCAACAACGGGTACAAATACCGTGCAGCCGGGTGGCGCTTTAGGTTTAGATTTAAGTGGCAGCAGCGCATTTTTAAATAACAAACTGGGTATTTGGGATGGGGGGCAAGTTTACCAGGCCCATCGCGAGTTTGAAGGTAAAACCATTACGGCCAAAGATAATACCGCCATCCTTGATCACTCTACCCACGTGGCCGGTACCATGATAGCAAAGGGTGTGTACGCCCCTGCAAAGGGAATGAGCTTTGGCGCAGCCACGCTGTCTGCCTGGGATTTTGATAACGATGTTTCTGAAATGAGCGCGGCGGCAACAGGTTTGCTACTTTCTAACCATTCTTACGGTGACGTAGGCGGCTGGGATTATAACAGTAGTGATGCACGCTGGGAATGGTACGGCCTGCCCGGCGATAACGAAGATTACAACTTTGGGTTCTATGACTCGCGCGTGCAATCGTTCGATCAGGTAGCCTACAACGCGCCGTACTATTTAATTGTAGAATCGGCAGGTAACAGCAGGTCCAGCAATGGGCCTGCTGTGGGCTCAACATATTACGGGTTCAGTAGCCGCACTAACCCAACTTTTGTAAATAAAGGGCCAAGGCCGGCAACTATCAGCAGTAATAATGGCTACGATATTATCACTACAACAGGTAACGCTAAAAATATATTAACGGTAGGTTCGGTTGGACCGCTGCCAAACGGGCCGGTAAACCGTACCGACGTTGCCGTATCGTTCTTTAGCAGTTGGGGGCCAACAGATGATGGCCGTATTAAACCGGATCTTGTTGGCGATGGCGAACAGGTATTATCTACAGGTGTGCAGGGCACAAGTTCTTACTTAACCTTGTCGGGTACTTCAATGGCGGCGCCAAATGTTACAGGCTCGTTATACCTGTTGCAGGAGTACTACGCGCAAAAAAATAGGGGTAATTTTATGCGCGCCGCTACCTTAAAAGGTTTGGCTTGCCACACCGCGTTTGACGCCGGCAACGTTGGCCCCGATTATATTTACGGCTGGGGTTTGCTGGATATGACCAAAGCCGCGCAAGCCATTACCGATAACGGCACCAAAAGCATCCTGAACGAAGCGACGTTAACGCAGGGACAAACCCGCACCTTTAAAGTGACAGCTTCAGGCGTAGGGCCGTTGGCGGTTAGCATCTCATGGACCGACCCCGAAGGTACCCCTACAGCAGGAACAACAATAAACGACCGCACCCCAAAACTGGTAAACGACCTTGACCTGCGCATAGCCGACGAAGCTACCACATACACACCATGGGTATTAACGCCCGATAACCCATCGGCACCAGCCACAAAGGGTGATAACATTAGGGATAACCTGGAGCAGGTTTATATTGCCAACGCCGTACCCGGGAAAGAATACACCATCACCATTTCGCACAAGGGCACGCTTAGGTCCGGCAGCCAGGCGTACTCTGTTATCGTAACCGGTGCAGGTGGTAACCCGTATTGCGCGTCGGCCCCAACATCAACTGCCGATGCTAAGGTTAACAGTTTCTCTCTATCTAACATTAATTATACCGCGCCGGCGGGATGCATTTCCTTTACCGATAATACTGCGCTTTCCATCCAGTTAGAAGCCGGAAAAACTTATCCGTTTAGCATCTCATTGGGCACCTGCGGGGCTAACTTTAACAAAGCCGCCAAAATATTTATAGACTGGAATGGTAACGGGGTTTTTGATGCTGATGAACTGGCGGCCACAACAACTATTGTAAATGCTACAGGCACTATTAGTGGCAATATCGCGGTTCCTGCCACGGTGTCGCCTGGCAATATAAGCCTGTTGCGCATTGTATTGAACGAAACCAACGCGGCGTCAACCATTACTGCATGCGGCACGTATGCTAAAGGCGAGACCCAGGATTACCGCGTGCAATTTTTAAAACCTGCTATTGACGCGGGTGCCATCGCGATAGTAAATTCTGATGCCGGGGTTACCTGTGCGCAGGCCTTAGCCGTTACGGTAAGGCTTAAAAACTATGGCAGCGCGGGCATCAGCAATATCCCGGTTACGGTAGTGGTTTCGGTTAATAGCAATACGGTTAATACTTTTACTGAAACATTCACCGGCACGCTAAACCCCGAAGAGGAAACGGATTTTACCCTGAGCGGTAAATTTAACACTACGCCGGGTGCCACTTACACGGTAACTGCCGAAACTAAACTAACCGGCGACGCGCTTGTGTCTAACAATAAAACTACAGGAAACATTAGCATCGGCTTCTCGCCCGGGGTTAGCAATTTATTGGCCTATTTCTGTACTAATACCAAATCGTATTTATTATCGGGCAATGGCGATGGCGAACTGTTCTGGTATAAGTCACTTACTGATGCCATCCCGGTAGGGTACGGTTCGCCGGCAAGTGTTACGGCAGCGCCTGTTAACAATACTTTTTACGCCGGGCTTAATGATTTTAGCGGTAAGGTTGGCCCTGCCAACAAAAATGTATTTGGCGCGGGCGGCTACAACCAGTTTACGCCCGGCATCAAAATAAACACGAAAGTACCTGTTGTTATAGAGAGCGCCCGCTTGTTTGTTGGCAACCCTGGCCGGGTAATATTTACGGCTACCAATGTTAATGGCGAGGTGGTATCAACCGTTACACTAAATGTTACGGCAACACGCACCACCGCCGCGGCAGGTGTGCAGCCGGATGATCCTGCCGACCAGGGAAAGGTGTATAACCTTAACCTAACACTGCCGGAAGCCGGTGCCTACACCATAACGCCATCTTACGAAAACAACGCGACTATTTATCGTAACAACGGCGGGGTAACGGGTTATCCATTCACTATTGGTAATATATTTAGTATTACCGGTAACGAGGCAGTATCCGGCACCAGCGAAATAGACACAACATACTATAAAAGCTTTTACTATTACCTGTATGATATGCAGGTGCGCAGCCCCGGCTGTGCCTCGGTAATACGTGTGCCTGTAACTATTACAAAACCGACGATCACCCAAACCGGGGATGTGTTAGCATCTAACATAACTACAGGCAACCAATGGCTGTTGAACGATGAACTGATAGCAGGCGCTACCGGCGCCACCTACACGCCGTTGGTAAGTGGTAATTACCAGGTACAAGTTACGCTCGATAATGGTTGCGTGGCAATGTCTGATAAATTCACCTATGCCATTGTAGCCAAAAACCCGGATAGGGGTACAGATATTGGCTTAAGTGTGTTCCCGGTGCCGGCAACAACTTATTTTAATGTGGTGTTTGAGGCCAGGGCTGCAGGTAATCTCAGCATTTCATTGCTGAACACTGCAGGGCAAATAGTTTACCAAGCCACGCAAAAAGTAGGTGCAGCAGGTAATTACAGTACGGTAGTAAACACTACCGACAGGCTACCGGGTACTTATCTGCTCAAGCTAAACCTAAGCGATAAAGTGTATTCGAAAAAGATAATTATTGTGAAGTAAACAACAAAGCCTATGCAATCTGCACAGGCTTTGTTGTTATAATGGTAAGGGATGCTTAAAACGTGTACTTTAGTCCCAGGCCCGGCGCAAGGTCAAAGAAAGGGCCGGTAGCTATCTCAAGGCGTGGGTTAAGGTCAAGGCTGAAGGCTATTGGCGACTCCTTCAATTTGTATTCTAAACCCAACACACCATCGGCACCAAGTAAAATATGGCTGTCGTTGTAAATGTTATCGTCACTGCCAAAGCGTTTGTAAACACCTTTACCTACCGAGCCAACGTGCGCGCCAAAACCATAATAAAATTTTAGTAGCGGCGTGTTAAATGCAGGTTGATGTAATTCATATAACCCTGTTAACACCGCACCATGGTTGCGGAGGCCAAGCACGCCTTCAATTGCGGCGGTGCTGTTCATGAAATATTTAACTGAAATGCCGTTTTCGTAACCGCCAAATTTTAAACCAACGGCAGTGTTATAATCTTGCGCTTGCGAAGTTTTGCTGAACAATAAAAACGAAGTAAACAATACTGCGATGAGAGTAAATTTTTTCATAAAAGGTAGTTATTTAGGTGGGTGTTTTGCCTGAAATTTAAAGCTTTGCCACCTGATGTAAATTTTTGCTTTTGCGTAATAAACGGCGAAAATGGCTTTTTGTGTTCTTTTTAAGAAATTTAAAAAGGCTTTATTGATTATGCTGTTGATTTACAAATTGATAATATTGAACCTGCAAGCGTTGCAAATGTGGGTTTAAATGGGTTAAATTGCCAAATATTTACATCTGCATATATGAGCTTCCGGTCGCAGTCATCTTTTAAATTAATCGTAATTATTATATTATTTGGTCAAGTCGCTTATGCGCAGGACCAGCCGCCTATTAACCCCAAATACAAAAATGGGATGGTTGTTTGCGCCTATCCCGATGCAGCTAAAGCCGGGCTTGATGTATTAAAAAAAGGTGGAAACGCGATTGATGCGGCTATAGCAGTGCAGTTTGCGCTGGCGGTTACCCACCCACAGGCCGGCAACATTGGCGGCGGCGGATTTATGGTGTATCGCCCGGCAAAAGGTGCCTCAAAAACACTCGACTTCAGGGAGATGGCACCCGCAAAGGCAAACGCAGACATGTACCTTGATGCAGCCGGAAACGTGATACCCGATATGAGTTTATACACTCACGAGGCATCGGGTGTACCAGGCGCGGTAGATGGCATGGTGCAGGCACATAAAAAATATGGCAGGTTAAAATGGACAACCTTAGTGCAGCCGGCTATAAATTTGGCTTTCAAAGGGTTTAAAATGACTAAGCGCCTGGCATCAGATATTACCCGTACCGAGACTGAGTTCAGGAAACTAAATCCCGGTAAAAATTACCTCATTAAAGAAGGTGGTTATAAAGAAGGGGACATACTGATACAGGAAGATCTTGGCAAAACACTGGCCGCCATACGCGATAAAGGCCGCGCCGGTTTTTACGAAGGGCCGGTAGCCGATCTGATTGTTGCCGAAATGAAGGCCGGCAAAGGCCTATTCACCAAAGCTGACCTAAAGAATTATCATTCGGTATGGCGCAAACCGGTTACGGGGAAATATAAAGGTTACAAGATCATTACTATGCCGCCGCCATCAAGCGGTGGGGTAGCACTGTTACAATTGCTGCGGTCGGTAGAGAAATATCCATTACACCGTTACGGTTTCAACAGCGATAGCACGGTACAATTAATTACTGAGGCAGAGCGCCGCGTATATGCCGACCGCTCTAAATACCTTGGCGACCCTGATTTTTTTAAGGTACCTGTAGATAGCCTGCTTGCGCCGAAATATATTGCCGGCCGAATGCAAAACTTTAACTGGGATGCCGCTACACCCAGCACCAGTATACAACCCGGTACCTTTATAGGCTACGAAAGCGACCAAACCACCCATTATTCAATCGTAGACAAGGATGGCAACGCTGTTTCTATTACCACCACTTTGAACGATACATTCGGCTCCAAAATATTTGTGGCAGGCGCGGGCTTTTTGCTAAACAATGAGATGGATGATTTTAGTTCGAAACCGGGCGTGCCAAATATGTACGGTTTAATTGGGGGCAAGGCCAATAGCATCCAACCGGGTAAACGTATGTTATCCAGCATGACGCCTACAATCGTTGAAAAAAATGGAAAATTGTGTATGGTGGTTGGCACGCCGGGCGGCTCGACCATTATTACGTCGGTTTTCCAAACGGTATTAAATGTGATAGAATTTGATATGGATATGCAACAAGCGGTGGCTGCAAAGCGTTTTCATCACCAGTGGCTGCCGGATGAGATCGAAAGCGAGGCCGGTGCCTTAAGTGATACTGTAAAGACCAAACTCCAAAGAAAAGGGTATAAGCTAACCAACCAGGGTGCAATTGGCCGTGTGGATGCCATTTTGAAAACCAAAACCGGCTATCACGGCGGTGCCGACCCAAGAGGGGATGATACAGCGTTGGGGTATTAATTTGATTGATAGTTGATGGTTTATAGATCATAGCAAAACAGTAATTACGGTTAATAATTTATAAACGGTGTGTAATTGTTGCCACCATGAACTATCATCTAAGAACCATGAACTATTCATTCCCCGCTTACCAATCAACTAAAAATCTTATGTTTGTCCAGTTATGAGAAGCAGTGTAAAACACCAGGAAACAATTGATTACTTTTTAAAGATCGTTTGGCAAACCGTTGCTAACCGGTACAACCAGTTAGTTACCGAATTTGGTATTACACAATCTATAGGTTACCTGCTTATAAATATTGAAGAAGAAGGTACAACGGTATCGCAGGCGGCGGCGCTGCTGGGGCTAAAGTCTACCAGTTTATCGCGGATGCTAAACCAACTGGAGCAAACGGGCCTTATCTACCGCGAATCAAATAAAGGCGACAAGCGATCTGTAAAAATATATTTAACCGACCTGGGCAAAGAGAAACGCCAGCTTGCCAAAAACGTTGTAAAACAGTTTAATAACTACCTAAACGCCCATATAAGCGATGCAGATAAGCAGTATTTAACAGATATGCTTAAAAAAATCAACCAGCTTACACTTAATTACAAACCCTGAACGTTAGCATTTAGCAACCGCTAAGTGTTAAAAAGTGTTAAGCTGCTGTAATTGCCATATAAAACAATAAATTTGCGTTTTGAAAATGAACAGGGTACTGCTGATATTATTTTTGAGTGTAGTTTGTTTCTCATCCTGCAAAAAGGGTTACGACTCTTTAGAGGAGGAGCGGACACAAGCGGCAAAAGATGATCAAATAATACAGGATTATATAGCCGCTACGCCCGGTTTAAGCGCTAAAATACAGCAGGTAGATAGCGCCGGGATTAAAACCGGTGTTTATTATGTTGAAGAAAAAGCCGGAACAGGTAATGATGTGTTTACAAACTCTACACGGATAACTATTGATTATACCAGCAAAATACTTACCACGGGATTTGTATTTGGCCAAAGCAATAATTTTCATCCATCGTTTAGTTTGGGTGAAGTGTTAAGGGCCTGGCAACTGGGCATCCCTAATATAAAAAAGGGCGGTAAGATCCGTATTATAGCAGCATCGCGCTATGCGTACGGCCCTTATGACCAGCCCGAAATTAAATTACCCGCCAATAGTGTGGTTGATTTTGAGATTGAACTTTTAGATGTAACGAACTAATTTTAGATGAAACAAAAGATTTTTACTTTTTTATTAATAGCTGCCGCAGGCCTTACAGCTTGTAAAAAACTTGATAACCAACCGGACATCAGGGAGTATGATAAACAGCAGATTGAACAATACATAAGTGGCAACGGTTTAAACGATTTTATTCAGGACCCAACACCTGATGGTACCGGCACAACCGGCATGTACTACAAGATTTTAACACCGGGCAGCGGCGATTCAATAAAATATGCCGATAAAATATCTATTGTTTATACTTTAAAATCTTTTGATGGCAAGTACACCTCGTCTGACACCATAAGTAACCATATCGAAGAATATTTGGGCCATTTAACTGCCGATAACCTGCCAAAAGGTTTGCAGCTGGCTATACATAACCTGTTGCAATACAGGGGAGGCAGTATGCGTGTACTGATACCATCGCGCCTGGCTTATGGCGTTAACGGTTTTGGATCTGGTAGTATTACCAATGTTAACACGCGTATTGCAGGTAACCAATGCCTTGATTACTATGTACACGTAATTGGCGACCAGCCGGCTTACGATGATAAAGTAATAAATAACTATATGGCTGCAAATAGCTTAAAAGGTTATACCAAAGATGCGCTTGGCTATTACTATAAAATTATAACCCCGGGCACAGGTGCTGCCGGCGAGATAGGCGAATTTTCTACCGTTACAACTACCTATACAGGTGCATTGCTAAATGGTATTGCGTTTGATGAATCCAGCAAAACAACGGCTACTACCTTAACCCCCTATAACCTTATAGATGGTTTTAAGGATGCCCTTAGAAAACATGCTGTTACCGGTAGTTCAATTTCAATACTTATACCATCGGCTTTGGGTTACGGTACCGCGGCACAAAACAGCATCCCTTCAAATTCGGCACTAAGGTTCGAGTTCCAGGTAACTAAGGTTGAGTAACGGGCTGCTATTTATTTAGCGCTTCTTTAAAAACTTGTAAACATCTGTCACGCGCAAAGGCATGGTCAATAATGGGTTTTGGATACTTGCTGAAGTCGGCATATTCCGGGACCCATTTTTTTACGTATTCCAATTTAGGGTCAAACTTCTTAAGCTGGCTATCCGGGTTAAATATCCTGAAATAGGGCGCGGCATCAGTACCGCTACCTGCAGCCCATTGCCAGCCGCCAACGTTGCTTGCCATTTCATAATCTAATAGCTTGCGAGCAAAATAGCCTTCACCCCAGCGCCAGTCTATCAGCAGGTCCTTACTTAAAAAACTGGCTACAACCATCCGCACGCGGTTATGCATATAGCCTGTAGTATTTAACTCGCGCATGCCTGCATCTACCAACGGGAAACCTGTTTCGCCTTTACACCAGGCCTCAAACTGGGCTTCATCATTTATCCATTTAATGCGATCATACTCCGGGCGGAAGGCATGGTCCATAGTTTGCGGAAAATGGTGGAGGATCATCATATAAAACTCACGCCATATCAATTCGTTCAGCCATGTTTTTTCATGCGCATTGTGTGCATCGCGTGCGCATCGCCTTATGCTAACTGTACCAAAACGCAAATGCACCCCAACATGCGAGGTGCCCGTGATAGCGGGGAAGTCGCGGTTTTTGGCGTAATCTTCAATTACCTTATCGTATTCTTTTTCGGGGTAGTCTATTTCACTTTTAACAAAACCCATATCCTTTAAAGTGGGCAGAGCGGGGGCCTTAAATTTGTACAGGTTTTTCAAATATTTTTCAGACGGATAAGCCTTCAGGTAAAACGGTTTCAGCTTTTGGTACCACTTGTTTTTGTAAGGGGTGTAAACCGTGTAGGGTTTGCCGTCGTCTTTAGTTACTTCGTCTTTCTCAAAAATTACCTGGTCCTTATAGGTTTTAAATTCGATGCCGTGTTTTGCGAGCAACTCTTTTATATCGCTATCGCGGTCTTTAGCGTAAGCCGGTTCATAATCATGATTGGTGTAAACAACTGTTATGTTATATTCTTTGATAAGTTTTTCCCAGGCATTTTGGGGGCTGTCATAAACTACTAATAGACTGCTGTTGTGCTCGTGGCATTCTTTATTAACCTCCTCAATAGCTTTGTAAATAAAACTTACGCGGGCATCGTCCTTATCGTCCAGTTTGTCCAGGATCTCTTTATCAAAAATAAAAATAGGCAGCACAGGGTTGCCGCTTTTAAGGGCATAGTACAGGCTGGCATTATCTGCTACCCGTAAGTCGCGGCGAAACCAAAAAATGCTTACAGGGGTATCCTTATCCATAAATTTCTTTTAATGCCGACGCTACATCAGGGTATTTAAATTTAAAACCGGCGTCCTCAATTTTTTGTGCCGATGCTTTTGTGCTGCCTAATACCAGGCTTGCCATTTGCCCAAAAAGTATTTTTATTAACAACGCAGGTACGTTGGGTGCCCATAACGGGCGGTGTAGTTGTTTTGCAACGGCCACGGTCATCTCTTTGTTGGTAACAGGTAGCGGCGCCACCATATTATAAACGCCGGTAAGTTGTTCATCATCCAAACCATACAAATACATATCAATAGCATCGCGGTGGTGGATCCACGGCACCCACTGCCCGCCCGCGCCCAAGGGCGAACCCACCGCCAGTTTTACAGGCATTGCCAGTTGGGGCAGCGCGCCACCTTCTGTAGTAAGCACCACACCGGTACGGTATTTCACGATTCGCAAATCGAACGCTTTGCCTGCATCAACCGCTTTTTCCCATGCTACGCAGCAGTCGCCAATAAAGTCTTTTGCAGGGGCGCTATCCTCGGTAAGCAAGTTCTCGCCACGGTTGCCATAATAGTTAATGCCCGATGCCGATATAACCGTGTTTACCTTGTGTGCTTTATCTTTCATTAACCCGTAAATAAGGCCTATAGATTTGGTGCGGCTCTCCACTATCTCGCGCTTACGTTCATCTGTCCAGCGTTTATCGGCAATGCCCGCGCCCGCCAGGTGTATAATCGTATCAACGCCATCTATGCAATGCGGGTCTATCTGCCCTTTGGCAACATCCCACAAAAAGGTTTTTACGTGTAGGTCTTTACCCGGGCTTCGGCTTAAATGGTTTACGGTATGGCCAAGCGCTAACAGTGCTTTAGTTAGTTCCCTGCCTAATAAACCCGAGCCGCCGGTAATGAGGATGTTTTTAGTTAGTTTATGGTTCATAGATCGTAGTTCATGATAGTAAATTATAGTTTATAGTTCATGGTAGGAGTTTGCAGAAGATTAGTTCATTGATGAAGTTTTAAAGTCAACTATGAAGCATGGTCTATGAACCCTCCTCAAAATCTGTTATCCGTTTAGCCATCCCTTTAAATATAAAAAGGTGAAATGGCCACATGATGTACCAGTATAGCCTGCCCCAAAGGCCTCTCGGCCTAAAAGTAGCAATTTGGCTCAGGAAGGTTTGGTTGTGGCGCTCAATAATTTTAAACTCCAGCCAGGCCTCGCCGGGCAGCTTCATTTCGGCATAAAGTAAAAGGCGGTTATTTATTTTATCAGCAAGTAACACCCGCCAAAAATCTACCACGTCGCCGGCAGATATGCTTACATTACTGGTGCGCCCGCGCCTGCTGCCCACACCACCAAACAGCTTGTCTAAAAAGCCGCGGATGCTCCAGATCCAATCCCAATAATACCATCCGCGGTTGCCGCCAATAGCCATAATGTTTTTAAGTACCTCGGCGCTGTCGCGATTGAAAGGCTGTTTTACTTTATACTCCAACGTGCCATTTTGGGGTACCTTTATTTGGTCCATAAATCCCGAGGTCAGATACCCGTTGTTCAGCGCGTCTTTCCAGCTGCTTACTATGGAGTTTTGTTCTATTTTTTCAAACGCCAGTTTAAGTGCATCCTCGTAAGTTAAGCATTGGCGTTTTACCACATTGTCAATATCATGGTTTTTCATGATGGTTTCGTTCTTCATGCTATCTACCAGGCTTTGGGCAAGCGAATAGCTGGTAGATGTTACAAAGTACAGCCAGTATGACGAGATCTTGGGTGAAAGGAAAGGTATAGTAACGATGTAACGCTTTAGCTTACGTACTTTGGCATAAGTAAGCATCATTTGTTTAAAGGTGAGCACATCCGGCCCGCCTATGTCATATGTTTTTTGGAACGTTGCCTCGTTCAAAAGCACGCCTTCCAGGTAACCTAATACATCCCGGATAGCAATTGGCTGGCATTTGGTATTTACCCAGCGCGGCACAGTCATAATGGGGAGTTTCTCCGTCAGGTCACGAATTATCTCGAACGATGAACTACCTGAGCCGATGATTATGGCGGCACGTAATACTGTTAAGGCTACCGTACTTTCTCTTAATACATCTTCTACATGCCTTCGCGATAGCAAATGATCAGATAAGTTGGCAGCATTGGTGATTCCGCTTAGGTAAACAAGTTGCTTACAGGTTGTTTTATTGAGCGCTTTTACAAAATTATGTGCCGATAGCGCTTCCAACTTGGAAAAATCATCAGCCTGCGCCATGGAGTGTACCAGGTAATAAGCTGCATCAATATCTTCGGGAATGGCTTCAATGCTTTCTTCCTTAAGGAGATCGCCGGTTAGCAGGGTTACCCTGTCGCTGTAATCGTTCTGTTCATGAAAGCGGCGTTTATCACGTACAAGGCATACAACGGTATGTCCCTTCTCCAATAAAACGGGGATAAGCCTTGTGCCAATGTATCCGTTAGCTCCTGCAAGTAGCACTTTCATGTAGGTGCAACAACGTTTTTGGCGGGGTGTTTTAAATTGCTGTTTATAGGCGCGAATGCCAGGAAGCTACAGGAACTTCCCCTTAATAGGTTTGTAACAAGTTTGTTAGCTATTAAAAAAATATCAAGCCACGTAAACTTTTTATGGCATACCAATGTTAAGTATATATTAAGATAAAGTATATAGAGAGATGTTTACGCACAGTTTTAAATTGATTTTGATTTTTAGTACAGTTACTATTATTGTTTTATTGGCAGCTTATGCTGTTTATTGCCAAAGCAAGGCACGTTCGTTTGCAAATACGGGCAGGTTGACAGATGTTCAGGATTGGTCGATGAGGGCTACCCTAAGCTGGATAGCGACCTTTGTTATTTCGTTTGCTGCGGTAACACCGTTCCTTCTTGATTAGACCAATTATTTACCCGGCAATATATGCCGGCGATATATTATAGCTTATTGGAGTTTGATTTTATAAAGGTAACGGTTGCACGCAAATCTAAGTGCAGCCGGTTGACGTTTATGTAGTTAGCGTATAGTTATAAACCAGATGTTAAATCGTAATTTTCGGCTCATCGTAATTTGCTTGCTGGCAACATTAGTTGTTTGTGCTGCTGGTTATGGTATCTACAGCCGTAAAAAATACCAGTCTTATTTAGGTAGTGGCCGCGTAACCGATATACAGTCGTGGTCTGCAAAGGCGTCTATAAGTTGGGCAATAAGCATTATACTTTCTTTGATCATCGTAGCACAAATTATTATCGAAGAATAAAAAGTTGCTAAAATTCCCCCATTAGTTTAATATTTCCCGCCGCTATATATTATGATACGTAACCCTTGCCGTGTAATACCCGTATAGATACTGTAAGGGTTTGTTAAGTTGGTAATAGCTAACTATAAAGTTTTGCCTCTTTGTTATCATATTAGATGAACAAATAACCCTTGCTGAATTAAAACTATGTTAACACAAGATTTTCAACGATTAATTATTTGCTTTTTCTGTGTTGTTTTTGTTTTGCTGATCGCATTTGGCGTGTATTGCCGCCACCGCTCAAACTCATACATCGGCACTGGCCGAATTGCTGAAATTGAGACTTGGTACCTGCGTGCAAATGTTGCTTGGGTATCAACAGCCTGCCTTTCGCTTGGGGTAGTTATTACGTTTATTTAATTCCCTTTATAATTCTATTTAGCCGGCTAATTCCTCTATATGTGGTTTATATGTAGCTGTGTTTACGCGTGCTTGTAACTCGTGCAAAATATTGTACAAGCCAAAGTTGGTACGGTTTACATAGATGAAATGTTTAACACCACGTGCCTGTTTAAACTCGGGCATTTTAGCAACTTTTTCGCCGAAACCAAACAGATCGTCAAAAAACTCTTTCTTACCAAAATCAAACATGTTGGTGATGTATGGCTTGGCAAACAGGCTTATCATTTGTTTAAACATGCTGTGATAAAAGTCGATCTGCGCCGGCGTATCGTTAGGCAATATCATTTCCAGTTTCCGGAACGCTTTGATAGTTTCTTCCTTATTTTCGAATAGGTCTGTCGAGGTAAGCGCGAAGAACGGATAGTAAAAATCATCGGGCATTACTTTAATACAGCCAAAATCAATACAGCCCAGTTTACCCTCGGGGGTTATCAGGAAATTGCCTGGGTGGGGGTCGGCATGTACGGCGCGCAGTTCGTGCTGCTGGTAATTGTAAAAATCCCAAAGCGCCTGGCCTATTTGGTCGCGTAGTTCTTGGGAAGGATTGGTAGCTAAAAACTCTTTTAAATGCTGCCCTTCCAGCCAATCCATAGTGATGATGCGTTTGCTGGAGAGGTCGGGATAGTACCCCGGGAACACAACATTGTTAAGATTTTTGCAGGCTATAGAAAATTCGATAGAGCGGCGTACCTCCAGTTCGTAATCTGTTTCTTCTAACAGGCGTTCTTCCACCTCGCTCATATAAACGTTAAGTTCCTTCTCGCTCATGCCCAGCATCCGGAATGCAAATGGCTTTACCAGTTTCAGATCAGACGAGATAGAATCACCCACGCCCGGGTATTGAATTTTTACCGCTAATTTTTTGCCATTCAGTTCTGCCTGGTGCACCTGGCCTATAGATGCGGCGTTGGTAGATCGGATGTTGAATTTATCGTAGATCTGATCGGGGTTTTTCCCAAAATATTTCTTGAACGTTTGTACAATAAGGGGCCCCGATAAAGGTGGCGCGTTATACTGCGACTGCGTGAATTTATCCACGTATGCCTGCGGCAGTAGGTTTTTATCCATGCTTAGCATCTGCGCTACTTTAAGCGCGCTGCCTTTAAGTTCGCTAAGCGATTGGTAGATGTCTGTAGCATTATCCTCATTCAACTGCGATTTATCCAACTCGGGGTTGAAAAGTTTTTTAGAGTAATGCTTAATATAGTTACCACCAATTTTGAAGCCTGTTTTTACAAACTTGGCGCTGCGTTCAACCTTGCTGGTGGGGATGCTGTTTTGTTCGTTAGAGGTATTCTCGCTCATGTTAATCTTTCTCAAAATAGTGCGGCCATCTTATGCAGATCTATGTCGGCATAATCATTAATTACCAGTTCGGCCAATTTGGTAACGGTTTCTGGAGGATGCGCCGTGGTAATACCTACAACCTTCATACCCGCGTTGCGGCCAGCCTTTAGGCCCGAAATTGAATCTTCAAACACCGCGCATTTTTCGGGGCGGGTATTTAAGTGCTCGGCAGCCTTTAAAAAAATCAGTGGTGATGGTTTAGGCTCGCTTACCATACTGCCAATAATTATGGCATCAAAGTATTTGCGGATAGGTATCGTGCCGAATATAAATTCCACATCATCCATATTTGATGATGTAGCCAAAGCCATCTTAACACCAGCGTTTTTGAGGTCGGTTAAAAACGTTTCAAGGCCGTTTATTGGTCGTAAAAAAGGCTTAAAAGCTTGCTCATAAAAGTCCTTTTTTTCTTTAATGAGTTGCTGCATTTTCGCCTCATCCGTCTCCTCGCCAAAATACTTTTTCAAGGTATTTAAAATGGGGACACCACTAATGCTACTCAGGTAAGTTTCCCTGCTCAAATCGGGTATATCATACTTTTTAAAAAGCTGCTGCCAGGCTTGGTAGTGGTAGGGCGTATTGTCTATCAATGTGCCATCCATATCGAATATGGCGGCAATCCCCTCTAAATCTCCCCCAATAGGGGAGACTTTATTATTATTATTGTTCATTTGTATTTATAAGCCCTCCCTTTCGGGGAGGGTTTGGGTGGGCTTATTAAAACCCCATCTTCTCCTTTAACCCGCCATTCTTTGCCAAAAACTTACCGTACTCAAACAGGTTATCTATCGGCGAGCGTTGGAACAAGTCGAAAGTTACGTTAACACCTTTTTCGATAGCTTCATCCGTCCTTTCAAATCCGGTAGAATCATCTTTTACCCAGAAATTTAGCACGAAACCAAACTGTACCCAAAGGGCATCTTTATAGCGCTTGCTGAAAAATTTACGGTCGCTTAGTTCCTGGCTTTCTATGCCTTCATTCAAAATGGTTTCCGCAAAGTTTTCAAAAATCTCTTTGGTTGGCTCCAATACCTTTGGCGTACCTAAGCTGCGATGCTTTCTTATACTGTAAACGGCAAAGCTGCGATTGCTTTTCAACAGCTCGAAAAAGCTGTAGAAAAAAGATAGTGCTTTCTCTCGCGATGAATATTGCGCCCAAATTTCCTGCGCACGCACTTCACTTAAGGTTTTTAGGACAAGATCTGCCCATACGCTTTGTTCAACCGCGTCGAATGATCCAAAGAAACGGTAAAATTCTTCCTCGGCCATTTCATTCTTTTTAGCAAATACATAAACCGATTGTGGCTGTTGGCCTTCGGTCAATACATAATCTATATACGCTGTTTGGATGCTTTCTGTGGTTGCCATAATATTTGGTTTTTACATTATAAAATTAAGGATAATCTTAATTGCATTTGTCATTACTATCTATAATTAAACGCTTGGTTACAAGCTTATTTTATAATGGCCTTAAGTTACCAAGGCCACCATCTATACCGATGATCTGTCCGGTAAGCCAGCCGCTGTGGTCGCTCAATAAAAACTGGGTTGCAAGGGCAATATCATCCGGTGTGCCAATTTTACCAAGCGGGTGCATTTTGGCTGATGCCTCACGTTTTTCATCAGTGCTTAGCAGGTTTTTAGCGAGTGGCGTATCAGTTAATGACGGCGCAATGGCGTTAACCCGGATTTGGTTTGAAGAGAGCTCGGCCGCTAATGATAATGTCAACCCTTCTATCGCGCCTTTTGCCGCCGCGATACTTGCGTGGAACGGTAACCCCGCTTTTGCCGCTACGGAACTATAAAGCACGATACTTGCGCCACCGGCACCCTTCAAAGCCTTAAGGCTTAGCCTGATGATCTCGGCAGCACCCATTACATTCAGTTTATAATCGTTTAAAAAATCATCTTTTGTCAGGCGCTGAAATGGTTTTAGGTTGATGCTTCCTACCGAGTAAACTAACCCATGAATTATTTGCGGTAACCAGTTCTCAATACTACTCAAATCGCCCAAGACATCTGCCTGGATATGCGTTACACCCTCAGGCCAGTCAGTTGCGGGGTTACGCGATATGTTAAATATGTTCGCTCCCTGTATTGCCAAATGCTTTACCAATGCCAAGCCGATACCACTGCTGCCACCCACCACAACAACATTTTTATTTTTTAAACTCATATATAGTATAACAGTAATCGTTGCTATTTGTTATCCTGATAATATGGCCAGAACATTGAAAGAAAACCTCCCTGCAAAGCTTTGCCCGGTGTGTAAACGGCCGTTTACGTGGCGAAAAAAATGGGCAAAATGTTGGGATGATGTCAAATATTGCAGCGAACGGTGCAAGGGAAATAAATAATTACCATTTTTGTAATCAATCTAAATAAGTTTAGATTAGTTGTTCATATGAGTGATAAAGTTATACTGGTTTGGTTTAGGAATGATCTGCGCATACATGATAATGAAATATTATCCGAAGCCGTGCGCCGTGCCGACCGAGTATTGCCCGTATATATTTTTGATCCATTCTACTTTAAAACCAGTGCTTTAGGCGCGCAAAAAACGGGCAGTTTTCGTGCTCGTTTCCTGTTAGAAGCCGTTGCCGATCTTAAGAAAAACCTGCAAGCTTTTGGTGCCGATCTCATCATCCGCACCGGCGACCCTGCCGAGGTGCTTACCCAATTAGCCGAGGAATACCAGGTAAGCGAAGTGTACCATCACCGCGAAGTTGCACCCGATGAAACCGATGTATCTGAAAGGGTGGAGGCCGCCTTATGGAAAATGAAGCTCAACCTGAAGCATTTCATCGGGCATACCATGTACCATAAGGAAGACCTGCCATTCCCGATAAAAGATATCCCGGATAGTTTTGTAACCTTTAAAAAGAAGGTAGAACGTGATAGCACGGTAAGGCCGAGTGTGGTTAGTCCGGAGCAGATTCCTGTCCCCGAAATTACGGTTGCCGGGCAGTTGCCGACCCTTGCAGATCTGGGCATACCTGAGCCTATCGACGATGCCCGCGCTGCGGAGAAGTTTACCGGCGGCGAAACCTCGGCATTAAAACAACTCCACGCTTACCTGGAAAATTGCATCCAAAACCAGGGCAAGGCGGTGCGTACTGCCGACTGCAATTCATCGGGATTAGGCCCATGGTTAGCGGTTGGTTGTATCTCCCCAAGGCAGGTTTACTGGGAAGTAGTTAATTATCACCGCGACCGCCACCTCACCAATACCGACCCGATAATGCTGGAGCTTCTGTGGAGGGATTACTTTCGCTTTATGTTTAAAAAGCACGGGCAAAAATTTTTCAGGTCGGAGGGTTTTGGCGATGTTCCGGATACTGCCGATAACCAGGACGAGCTTTTTGAAAAATGGAAAAATGGCGAAACCGGGGTCCCATTTATCGACGCAGCCATGCATCAGCTGAATGCTACGGGTTATATTACCAATTACAGCAGGCAGGCTGTTGCAAACTATTTAACAAAAGAGTTACAGGTAGACTGGACAAAAGGTGCCCTGTATTTTGAAGAGAAACTGATAGACTATTCGCCGGCAAGTAACTGGGGTAATTGGGCCTTTGTTGCAGGAGTAGGCAACGATATTAAAGGCAACCGTTTTTTTAACGCCGCCAAATCAACAGACCAGCTGGATAGCAAAAGCGATTATATTGATACCTGGCTCCCTGCCACGGCATCCACCGTTAAAGCATAATATTACAGGCGTACTACGCAACAATCGGCATAATATATCGTATAAATATTATGAACCCTTTCGAACAATTCACCATAATTATAGGTCTGCTTGCTATATTGCTTGAAGGGGCGTCTTATCTGCGCTATTTTGCGCGTAAAATTGTCCGTACGGGTTCAAAACATACCGGTTAGTTTCTTTTGGAGATTTTATCTTAAACTAATTGCATATATTTTCAGCATTTGGATGTATTATGCTTAATTTTGCTACCGTTTCAAAACATTGGTTGCTCATGGATCGCCTAAATTATATAAATAGCGCTAACGCCGCTTACATTGATACCCTTTACGAAGCTTATAAACAAGACCCCGAGTCGATAGATTTTGGCTGGCAAAAGTTTTTTGAAGGCTTCGATTTTGGTAAGGATAACCAGGCAGCACCTGCAGCGTCAGTTGCCACGCCGGAAAATTTGCTAAAAGAGATCAATGTGATGAACATGATAAATGGATACCGTACACGTGGCCATTTATTTACTAAAACAAACCCCGTGCGCGAACGCCGCAAGTACTTTCCGGGTAAAGAATTAGAAACTTTTGGCTTAAGCGAAGCCGATATGGACACCGTATTTAATGCAGGTGTTGAAGTTGGCTTAGGCCCCGCCAAGCTGCGCGATATCCGCGGGTTATTAGAACAAACTTATTGCCAGGCCATTGGTGCCGAATATACCTACATCCGTAACCCTATTAAACTAAAGTGGTTTGAGGACAGGATGGAAACCAAACGTAACACGCCAAGCTTTAACGCCGACGAGAAAAAGCAAATGCTTGCCAAACTGAACGAAGCCGTAGTGTTTGAAAACTTTTTAGGTACGAAGTTCCTGGGACAAAAACGTTTTTCTTTAGAAGGTGCCGAGGCCTTGATCCCTGCGCTTGATTCGGTTATTACAAAAGGATCTGAATTGGGTTTAGAGGAATTCATCATCGGTATGGCCCACCGCGGTCGGTTGAACGTGCTGACCAATATAATGGAGAAAACCTACCAGGAAGTGTTCACCGAGTTTGAAGGAAAAAACTTCGATTCGGAATCACCTTTTGGCGGCGACGTTAAATACCACCTGGGTTATTCAACAGATATCGAGACCAAACAAGGTAAAAAAGTACACCTTAGCCTTTGCCCCAACCCATCGCACCTAGAGGCGGTTGACCCGGTTGTGGAAGGTATCACGCGTTCAAAAATTGATTTTAAATACAATGGCGATCATTCAAAGATAGCCCCTATATTAATACATGGTGACGCATCTGTAGCCGGGCAAGGAATTGTTTACGAGGTTTTACAGATGGAAAAACTGGACGGTTACCGCACTGGTGGTACCATTCACCTGGTGATCAACAATCAGATAGGTTTTACCACCAACTATAAAGATGCGCGTTCTAGTACTTATTGTACCGATGTTGCAAAAACAGTGCTTTCGCCTGTGTTCCACGTAAACGGTGACGATGTTGAAGCATTGGTTTACGTTGTAAACCTGGCAATGGAATACCGCCAGGTGTTTAACGAGGATGTGTTTATCGATATTCTTTGTTACCGCCGTTATGGCCACAATGAGGCGGATGAGCCTAAGTTCACCCAGCCGGTGTTGTACAAAGCCATTGAAGCGCACCCTAACCCGCTACAGATCTACAGCAAAAAACTCATAACGGAAGGCACTATAGACGACAAGTATGTAAAAACGCTGGAAAAAGATTTTCGTGGCGAATTACAGAAAATGCTTGACGATGCGAAAGCTTCTGATAGGTTTACCGATACCATCCCGATGTTTGAAGGCGCTTGGAGTGGCCTGCACTTAGCTAACCACAGCGAACTGATCAGCGCGATTGATACATCGGTAAGCAAAGAAACCATTATTGAAATTGGTAATAAACTGACGGTTTTGCCAATAGGTAAACAGTTCTTCAAGAAAATTGAGAAATTGTTCCAGGACCGTAACGCTATGGTTAACAAAACCGGCGTATTCGACTGGGCGATGGGCGAGCTTCTTGCTTATGGTACATTATTGAAAGATGGTTTCCCGGTAAGGTTGAGTGGTGAAGATGTTAAACGCGGTACGTTCTCGCATCGCCACGCGGTATTAACCCTGGCCGATTCTGAGGATGAATATACCCCGCTGGAAACTATTGACACCCAAGCAAAACTGAGCATATTTAACTCCTTGCTGTCTGAATACGGCGTATTAGGCTTCGAATATGGTTATGCCCTGGCTAACCCTAACGCTTTAACCATTTGGGAAGCGCAGTTTGGCGATTTCTTTAACGGTGCACAGATCATAGTTGACCAATACATTGCCAGCGCCGAAACAAAATGGCAACGTGGTAACGGTTTGGTGATGTTATTGCCGCACGGTTACGAAGGCCAGGGCCCCGAGCATTCATCGGCACGTGTGGAGCGTTTTTTAGAGCTTTGTGCCGACGATAACATCCAGGTGGCTAACTGTACCACGCCTGCAAATTTCTTCCATATATTACGGAGGCAGATGAAACGCAGTTTCCGTAAACCGCTGATCATTTTTACGCCAAAAAGTTTATTGCGCAGCCCCAACTGTGTATCGCCAATGGCCGATTTTACCGATGGTAAATTTTACGAGTTGATAGACGATAACTACGTTGATGCTAAAAAAGTTAAACGCGTATTGCTTTGTACCGGTAAGGTTTATTATGATCTGTTAGAGAAACAACAGACAGATAAACGTAAGGATGTTGCCATTGTACGCGTGGAGCAGTTATACCCAACCCCGATACAACAGATCCTGAAAATAAAAGCTAAATACGATAAGGCCACCGAGTTTATCTGGGTGCAGGAAGAGCCGGAAAACATGGGCGCGTGGCCATATATTTGCCGCAAGTTCCACAATGACAAATTGATGAACCTGAATGTGATCTCGCGTTTAGAGGGGAGCAGCACGGCCACCGGTTTTGCTAAACAGCATGCCGCGCAACAGCTGCACATAGTATCTAAAGCGTTTGAAGCACCTGCCGGCAAAGCGGTTAAAGAAACCATCAAAAAAACAACAGAGAAAATGGCTAACGCAGGGGCAGATTGATATTGTGTTGCCGGTGATGAGAGCGAAGAGCGTAATAGCTAATCAAAACCGCACCACGCACTCAAGTCCTCGTTCCAAAAAATAAAAACTACAACTACTTACCAATATGAGTTTAGAAATAAAAGTTCCGCCGGTAGGCGAATCCATTACCGAAGTAACCCTGTCAGCCTGGAAGAAAAAGGATGGCGACCAGGTAGAAATGGACGAAGTGATAGCCGAGTTGGAATCAGACAAGGCAACTTTTGAGCTTACTGCTGAAAAAGCCGGGACTTTAAAAATTGTTGCAGCCGAAGGCGATACATTAGCTATTGGCGCGGTTGTAGCCAGTATTGAAGATGGCCGCGCTGCTGCGCCTGCGGTAGCTGCTGATAAAGCACCTGCTGCCACACCTGTAACTGCTAAAACGGAAGAGCCAGGTACGGCGGTAAGTCCTGAAGTACCTGCTAACGGTTACGCACCGGCACCAGATCAAAGTGGTTCAACTCCGGCGCCTGTGCAAGGTGGTTCGTCATCATTAGAGATAAAAGTACCACCCGTTGGCGAATCTATCACCGAGGTAACATTATCGCGCTGGATGAAAAAAGACGGTGATGCCGTTGAAATGGACGAAGCCATTGCCGAACTGGAATCTGACAAAGCAACTTTTGAACTCACTGCCGAAAAAGCGGGTACGTTAAAAACCATAGCTAAAGAAGGCGATACCTTAGCCATTGGGGCGGTAGTTTGTACTATTGAAGGTGGCGGCGCTTCGGCACCTGCTGCTTCACCGGTAACCCCCGCCGTAGCCGATAAGGTGAACGAATCACCACAGGCTGCCCCATCAAAAGGAACAACTTACGCATCGGGCACACCATCGCCTGCTGCTGCCAAAATATTAGCCGAAAAAGGTGTCGATACCGCATCTGTAAACGGAACAGGCGTTGATGGCCGCATTACCAAAGGTGATGCCCTAAACGCGCAAAACCAACCTGCTGCTCCTGCTGCCAAACCAGCCGCAGCTGCACCTGCTGCCCCGGCCACGCCGCAGGGCCCAAGAAGCGACCGTAGGGAAAAGATGTCGTCGTTACGTAAAACAGTTGCCAAGCGTTTGGTGGCCGTTAAAAACGAAACTGCCATGCTTACCACTTTTAACGAAGTGGATATGCAGCCGATTATGGAACTGCGTGGCAAATACAAAGATAAATTTAAAGAGAAACATGGCGTTGGCTTAGGCTTTATGTCGTTCTTCACCAAAGCGGTTACCGAGGCCTTGAAAGAATGGCCTGCAGTTGGTGCCCGTATAGAAGGCGAAGAAGTGGTTTACAGCAACTTTGCTGATATTTCTATCGCGGTTTCTGCGCCAAAAGGTTTGGTAGTGCCGGTTATCCGCAACGCGGAGAGCATGAGCCTTGCCGAAATTGAAAAAGCGATTGTTGTTTTAGCAGGCAAAGCCCGCGAAAGCAAACTTACTTTAGAAGAAATGACCGGCGGTACCTTCACGATCACTAATGGTGGTGTGTTTGGTTCAATGATGTCTACACCTATCATCAACTCGCCGCAATCGGCTATTTTAGGTATGCACAACATTATAGAGCGCCCGGTTGCCGTAAACGGACAAGTGGTTATCCGCCCGATGATGTACCTGGCCCTTTCTTACGATCACCGCATTATTGACGGCCGCGAATCGGTAAGCTTCCTGGTACGTGTAAAACAACTGTTGGAAGATCCCGCAAGGTTACTGTTAGGCGTGTAACGATCGTTTTAAATGAGTAGTCCTGAAATAGGTTGACTGTTTTTGATTACACAAACATTGATAAAAAAGCTCAAACATTCACCAAAGATGTTTGAGCTTTTTTG
>NZ_JBSRZI010000024.1:0-30008 GCF_054057495.1 Mucilaginibacter sp. UYNi724
CAACAAAAAAGCTCAAACATCTTTGGTGAATGTTTGAGCTTTTTTATCAATGTTTGTGTAATCAAAAACAGTCAACCTATTTCAGGACTACTCAGTAAAACTGCTTTAATAGAGCTGGAGAAACATTGGGTTCGATCAACAGATCGTAATTTATTTTTACAAGCCCGGCTAATTCATTAAATAGTTTTCTGTTCTTATCCCAAAAAGCGCTATCTACTTTTAACATTGCAGTTAATAAATCTCCTGGATAGTAATCGCCTTCTGCCAAAATATCTGAATTTAAATAATCAAAAGACAAAGGAACCAAATAGTCAAGGCCTATCTGCTGTCCAACCATTATTCTGATATCTTCAACCGAAAAATCATTTAACGGCTGATCTAACAATTCATTACAACGCTTAACTAAATAAGACGGTTGTCCGGAGTCGTATTTCGGAATCTTTTCAAGGTTGCGTAGCGTCTTGAATTTCCAATTATTCTCCATACAATTTACTTACCGCCTGTTTTCCAGTACATATAAGCGATACAGCCCACAACCATAATGGCTAATACGATAAGGCCGGTAATGCCTTTGCGCTTATCTTGGCGCATCAGCCAAACTAAAAAAGCAACAAGCGGCAGCACAAAAACCGCCCAAAATATAAGTGAAGGAATGTTCATAGTAAATAGTTCATGGTTAATAGTTATGGAGAATATTTAACAAAATGGCGCAGCTATAACTATGAACCATCAACTATAATCCAACCTACATCGGCATCCTTGCCAGCGGGGCTATCTCCTGCCCGGCAAATTCGCCTTTTAAATATTTATAATAACCGGCAATGGCTATCATGGCCGCGTTATCGGTACAGTATTCAAATTTTGGTATAAAAACGTTCCACCCGTTTTCAGCACCCATTTTGGTGAGGCTTTCACGTAAGCCCGTATTGGCAGATACCCCACCCGCTAATGCTATATCTTTAATATTATAGTCAGCGGCGGCGCGCTTTAATTTATTCAGCAGGATAGTAGCAATACGTTTCTCTACCGAGGCGCAAATATCATTTAGGTTCTCTTGTATAAAGTTTGGGTTAGCAGCTACGTTATCCCTGATAAAATATAGGATAGCAGTTTTAACTCCGCTAAAGCTAAAATCAAAGCCGGGGATCTGCGGCTCGGGGAATTTGTATGCATCCGGGTTACCGGTACGGGCATGCTTATCTATCAATGGGCCACCGGGATATGGCAAGCCAAGTATCTTGCTTGTTTTATCCATCGCCTCGCCGGCTGCGTCATCAAGTGTCTGGCCAATTACCTCCATATCAAAATAGTCTTTCACCAAAACTATTTGGGTATGCCCGCCCGATACGGTGAGGCAAAGGAATGGGAATGAGGGCTTTTTATCGGCAATAAAATGCGCCAGGATATGGGCCTGCATGTGGTTAATATCAATCAGCGGCAGGTTTTTAGCAAGCGCAAAAGCCTTAGCAAACGAAACACCTACTAAAAGTGACCCTAAAAGGCCCGGTCCGCGTGTAAAAGCTACTGCATCAATATCATTTTTGCTTACTTTTGCGTTTAATAATGCTTGTTGAACGGCAGGAACAATATTTTGCTGATGAACCCTTGAGGCAAGCTCAGGGACAACACCTCCGTAAAGTTCATGAATGGTTTGATTAGCAATAACATTGCTCAGGATCTGCCCATCCACACAAACAGATGCAGAGGTTTCATCACAAGAAGATTCGATAGCTAATATTACAGGCACGTTGTTAAGTCAAAAAATCAAAAGTTAAAAGTTAAAAACCTGATAACTTTTGAATAAGTCATAAATAAATTCAAAAAGTAAAACACTTAGTGCGTTTTTGAATTTTACTTTTGAATTTCTATTTAAATACAAAGTTATTAAAAAAGTACTCAAAATAGCGTTAAGCATCGTATTGATAATTTTGTTACTGATAAGCATTACGTTATTGCTATTTCAGTACAAGCCGGTACAAACATGGGCCGCAAAAAAGGCTACTGCTTACCTGTCTAAAGAACTCAACACCAAAGTTGATATAAAAAGCCTTTACATTAAACCATTCTCGTCGGTTGTATTAGAAGGTTTATACATACTGGATAAACAACAGGACACGCTTTTAAGCACACCAAAATTAGCGGTGGAGTTAAGCGGCTTTTCCCTTTTAAACAGCATCAAGCAAAAGAAAATCAATTTCGCCTCCATCCAATTGGACAGCGGGGCGTTCTACCTCAAAAAATTGAAGGATAGCACTACTAACCTTAAGTTTGTGCTGGATTACTTTAACTCGGGCGATACCACAAAAACCAAAAGTAAACCGTGGACGCTAACCTTCGATAAGATCGCCGTTAATAACTTCCATTTTAAATATAAGAACAGCCTGCGAAACGAACTGGTTAAAGGGGTAAACTTTAATGATATTGATGTGCGTAATTTTAGCACTATTATCCGCAATATGGACCTGCGAAACCATCTTTTTAAGGCACGTGTCGGCGGTTTAACATTGAAAGAAAAGAGCGGCTTTTTTGTTAGAAATTTCAACTCGAATGCCACGATAGATACCAACCAGGTATTGCTGCAAAATTTAAACATCCAAACCGCAAACTCCAACGTGCGCAATTTCTTCAGGATGAAGTTTAAATCGTTTAGCGATTTTGATGATTTTGAGAATAAAGTAAATTTAGATGCCGATTTTAAAACTTCGCGCCTCTCATCAAAAGATATCGCCTATTTTACCAGTACGCTGGATAAAACCACTTTTGAACTGGGCATTGACGGCCGCGTACGTGGTTTGGTGAATAACCTTAAAACCAAAGGCGTAACTATAACTGCCGCCCAGGCAACATTTATTAAAGGCGATTTTAACCTCACAGGATTGCCGGATTGGAACAACACCTTCCTGCAATTAAAATTTGACCAGATCGCCACCAATAAAAAAGACCTGGATTATTTATACCAGCATTTTACCGGCAAACCAAACGCCAAAGTACCCGCCATTGTTGGCAAGTTTGGCAACGTAAATTTTACGGGCAGGTTTACCGGTGTGCAAAACGATTTTGTGGCTTTTGGAACTTTTAAGACAAAATTGGGCCGTTTTGACCCTGATATTAACCTAAAAATTAACAAAGCGGGCGTACCAAGCTATAGTGGGAAGGTAACCACCAGCAACTTCGACCTGGGTACTTTATTAGATAACAAGAGCATTGGCCGCACCACACTATCGGCAAACGTAACCGGCCGTGGCGACGAGCTTAAAAACCTGGCTGCACGCGGCGATGCAAAAGTTGCCTCGTTCCAATTTAAGGGCTACACCTATAACAATATTGTAACCAGTGGCACATTCAATCACAAAACGGCCGCAGGTAAGCTATCCATAAAAGATAAAAACCTGCAGCTTGCCCTTGTCGGCAGTGTTAACCTTAACCCCAAACTGCCTATATTTGACTTTAAAGGAAATGTAACTAACGCGAAACTGCGCCAGTTAAAACTTCTGAAAGATACCATTACACTCAGCACCGACCTAAATACAAACTTCTCGGGCAATAACCTGGATAACCTGGATGGCAGCATCCTGCTAACCAAGATCAGGATAGTAAACCCACGTAATAATTACGTGGTAGATACCGTAGCGCTAACCGCAAATGGCAAAGGTGATGCAAGGGTTATATCCCTAAAATCCGACCTTGCCGATGGCAGCATTAAAGGTAGTTACGATTTGGCTACACTACCCTCTTATTTTAAAACCATCGCCAAAAAATATATCCCGTCGCTTAAAACGGAGATAACGCCCCCTAAGCCGCAAAACTTTGATTTTAACCTGACGATTAAGAACATTGATCCTTTCACAGCTATATTTATGCCCGAGCTTAAAATACCGGAGCAAGGCAGTTTTGTAGGTAAGTTTAATTCGGTGAATAAAACCGCTACGCTAAACGGATACATCAAAACCATTAAACTGGGTAAAATCGTATTCCACGATTTCATTATTGATGAAAGCACAACCGACGATTTCCTGGGGCTGAACGTTTCCCTAAACCGGGTGGACCTATCGGATAGCTTGTACATCAAAAATATTAACATTACCAACTTCCTGAAGCATGATAGCTTGAATTTTAACGTTAAGTTATCTGATAAGGATGCGGCCAACCAATTAGACCTTTACGGTTTGGTGGAGTTTGGGCGCGACACTACCGCCAAGTTGAAGATCCTGCCATCTGATGTGGTGCTGGAGCGTGAGAACTGGAAGATCCAGGACCAGGTACGCATCCGTTTACTGGATGGCAAAACCCAGGTATCGGGCTTCGAACTGTCTAACGGGGTGCAAAAGGTGAGGATAAATGGTTTCATATCTGACAACCCCGCGGATAAGCTGAAAGTACAATTCGAAAAGTTTAGCATGGCAACGCTTAATCAGCTTACCAAAACATCGGGTATAGTGCTTAAAGGTTCATTAAATGGTGATGTAACGCTTACATCTATCATTAAAAAGCCGGGCGTTGATGCCAACCTCGGGATCGATTCGTTAATGATGAACAAGACATTGGTAGGTGACGTTAAGATCGTTTCAAACCTTGATAACGACCGCGGGCTGGCCAATGTTAAGCTTAATATTACAAACAAAGGCTTGGAAACCATGAACATTGCCGGCGTATATACGCTTGGCAACGAAACCGACGACAAGCTGGACTTTGATATAAAGATGGACCATACCGAGGCTATTATATTCGAGCCATTTATAAGAGACCTTGTATCTAACGTTAAAGGAGCCGTATCGGCCAACCTCAAACTTACGGGTCCGCCGTCTAAGCCGGCACTTAACGGAACAGTGTCATTAGATAATACGGGCATCACGGTAAATTACCTAAAAACGGCCTACACGGTAAATGATAAGCTAACGGTAGCCAACAGTATTGTCAAAATAGATAAGATGATATTGAAGGATATTCGCGGTGGCACAGGCGAAGCTAACGGGACGGTGGACCTGAACAATATCTCGAACCCTACGCTGGACATATCGCTGGAAGCCAAAAACCTAATGGCGCTAAATACAACTTTTAAGGATAATCACCTTTATTATGGTGTGGCCTATGGCAGTGGTACATTTAGCTTTACCGGCCCTATCGATAACATGAAGATCGATATAAAGGCAAGTACCGAAGCAGGTACCGTATTTAATATTCCGCTTAATACATCATCTACCGCGGCCGATTATGATTTTATCCGCTGGGTTGACCATAACGACACTACCAAAAAAGTTATCGATAAAATTAAGGCTTTTAACGGCGTTACACTGAATTTCGATTTAACAATTGACGAACAAACTACCGTTAGGATAAGTACCGATTATGGCGTTTTAGAAGGTACTGGAACAGCCAAGAATTTACGCTTAAATATTAATAGCCTTGGCGATTTTGAGATGTTTGGCGACTTCGGAATAACATCGGGTAAGTTTGAATTTACCGCTAAGGATTTCATCAGTAAAAACTTTGTGGTTAACCAGGGTGGTACCATCCGCTGGACGGGCAACCCGTCAAACGCGGAAATTAACCTTAAAGCGGTGTATGAGGTGCGTACCAATATCGCACCACTTTATACAGCTGCCGGCCTGCAAGCACCCCAACCTAAACAGGTATTGGTACAAGCTGAGCTGATACTGACAAAATCGCTCCTGCAACCAAATATCGATTTCAATTTTAACTTCCCGGTAGATCCATCTATTAAGGATGATTTGAACACCTACCTTGCCGATAATAATAACCGAAGCCAGCAGGCACTAAGCATTATTGTAAGGCGAAGCTTTGCATCTGGCACGGGTAGTAACTTAACTAACCAGGTATTGGGTACGGCCGGCGAGGCTGTAAGCGAGTTTGCCTTTAATAAACTAAATAGCTTTATCTCTCAGTCCAACATCAAATATTTCGATTTGAATATACGGTCATTCAATGACGCGAGCGCATCTTTAAAATTCCTGAACGACAGGCTGATCATCAACGGCAGTTTGTACTCAAACAGCGGCACCAGCGATCTTTTTAACAACCGCCAGAGTTTGTTGAATACTGACTTTAGAACGCTGACAAAAGATTTTGAGATTCAGTACCTGATCCGTAAAGACGGTAACTTGAGGGGCCGTTACTCGTACCGTGCGCTGAACAGCACTACGCTGAACAGTATTAACGACCAGCTTGGTGTACAATATGTAAATGGAATCGGTTTGGTTTACCAACGCGATTTTGACACCTTTGGCGAATTTTTGAGGAACATTTTCAGGCAAAGCCGCCGTGATAGAGCGCCTGTAAGCCCTACCCCCGTGCCCGCTACAACCATAAATACCCCAACTCCGTCCAAATCATCAGACGATAGAAACAACGAGGATACAGAAGGCGACAATTAGTAATTAATGCTCGCGCATAATAGCGTGATCCATTTTATCGCGTTTGGTACGCAGGTAGGCTTCGTTATGTGGGTTTGATGCAATCTCTATCGGCAGGTTCTCAACCACTTCTAAACCGTAACCAATAAGGCCCGCGCGTTTTTTAGGATTATTGGTAAGTAAACGCATTTTTGAGATACCCAGGCTACGCAAAATTTGCGCGCCGATACCGTAATCGCGCTGATCCATCTGGAAACCCAATTTGATGTTAGCCTCAACGGTGTCGAGCCCATTTTCCTGCAAATGGTATGCTTTTAGTTTATTTACCAGCCCAATGCCGCGGCCTTCCTGGTTCATGTAAACAATAACACCTTTACCCTCTTTGCTGATGATCTCCATAGCTTTATGTAGCTGTGGCCCACAATCGCAACGGCACGACCCGAATATATCACCGGTAACACAAGAGCTGTGTACGCGCACTAAAACAGGTTCGTTAGGCTCCCATTCCCCTTTAACAAGGGCAAGGTGATTTTCGCCGGTATCCAGTTGCGTGTAGGCTATCATATCAAAATCGCCCCACTCGGTAGGCATCTTTACAGATACCTCCTTGCGTACCATCGATTCGGTGTTTAAGCGGTAAGCGATGAGGTCTTTTATAGAAACTATCTTAAGGTCTAATTCTCTGGCCATCACCAATAATTCGGGCAAACGGGCCATGTCGCCATCTTCCTTCATTATTTCGCAGATGACACCTGCAGGTTCAAACCCTGCTAAAACGGAAAGATCTATAGCGGCTTCGGTATGGCCCGAACGGCGCAGTACGCCACCGTCTTTAGCGATTAACGGAAATATATGCCCCGGTCTGCCTAAGTCGGCAGGTTTGGTGGCGGGGTCTATCAGGGCCAAAGTTGTTTTTGAACGGTCGGTAGCTGAAATACCTGTGGTACAACCATGGCCCAACAGATCTACCGATACGGTAAAATTAGTTTCGTGCGATGTTGTGTTACGGCTTACCATTGGCTCAAGCTCAAGCTGGTGCGCGCGCTCTTTAGTTATAGGGGTACAAACCAAACCACGGCCATATTTAACCATAAAGTTGATGGTTTCGGGCGTTGCGTTGCGGGCTGCAGTTAAAAAGTCGCCCTCGTTTTCGCGGTCTTCATCATCAACCACAATAATGGTTTTGCCTGCTTTTATAGCTTCGATAGCTTCCGGTATAGTATTTAGCATTTTTGATTTTCTTTTGTAGGGATCAGCTATGATAAGCTGATGTTGTACAAATTTATACGATAATAAGTGGAATAAGGTCGGTATTTTGTAAAACTATACCGGCTTGGTTTTACGCAGCTTAAAGCGCTTAAAGAAACGCTTGTACAGGTCCATATCAAATATTGCCGAATCTGTTGCTGCTTTATAGCTTAAGAAAAGGCCTATGGGAAACAACACGATAATAGATACCCATGCGCCAACCAACGGCGACAGATCGCCCTCTTTGGCAGATTTTTCGCCAATAGTGCCGATGATGTAGTATATAAGGAAGAAGATAACAGATACCACCACAGGCAGCCCAAGGCCCCCTTTACGGATTATAGCCCCCAGTGGCGCCCCTATTAAAAACAACACTATACATGCTGCGCCAAGGGTAAATTTTTTCTGATACTCCAGCACGTAACGGCGAATACCCCGGTTAGTATCTTTATGCATCTCGGCACGGTTCCTTAAAACATCCTGTATCTGGTGTACTTCGCTTAAAGCGTTATTGAAGGCGCTGATTTTTTCGCTCTGTCCATTCATCTTAATGCTATCGGCAGGAAAAGCTTTCACTTTTGATTTTGCCGGCACCGTTGTATATTTCATATATGCTGATAACAGCGCATAATTTACTTTAACGTTGCTATCAAGAAGTGTTTTAGATGAGTCGACGTAATGCTGCAATTGCTTAAGATTCATCATTTGCGATGCATTTCGAAACTCGCTCTCGTCGGTCCGTTTCATCGCAAATCCAGAAAGATCAAACTTTTGCTCGGTTTCTCCAAACCTGAAACGCCTTAAACGCTGCCTTGGCATACTATTACCCTGGTCGCCCGGCTCCTCCTGGTACATTATACCATCTCTTAATTTTAGTATCAGGAACAGGTCATCCTTAGAACGGTACATTAAACCCGATTTTGCGAAGGTAACGTCCAGGTTTGTTTCCAGCGTTCCTTTATGATATATCATGATATCGTGCAGCGTTTGTCCATCGGGATCTTTATGTTTTACCCGAATAGTGTATCCCGGGAAACGGTTACTAAAAATATTCTCGGGGAGCAGATCGGCAGATTTTTGTTTGCGGGCATCATATAGTAACGAGAAATATTTAAGATTAGCTATCGGCAACATGTAGTCCGAAAAAGCAAAAGCAGCGATACTAATCACCAAAACAACTACCATCATAGGGTACATGGCGCGGCGTAACGAGATACCTGCCGATTTGATAGCCACCAACTCGTAGTTTTCACCAAGGTTACCGTACGTCATGATGGATGAGAGAAGAACAGACAACGGTAATGCCATAGCCAGATTAGTGGCCGAGTTGTACATCATCAGTTCCAGGATGATATACCATTGAAAACCTTTACCAATAAGGTCATCGATGTACTTAAACAAAAATAACATCAGCAGTACAAACATCACTATTAATAAGGTTACTATAAAAGGCCTTATAAATGATTTAAGCAGTAACAGATGTATTTTTTTCATCAGGGCGTTTGTATACAGGGACAGAAACGTTTATGCTTGCAATTAATTGCATGCGGCTCAGTTTCGCTGATACAAAAATAGGGAAATAAAAGTGCTTAAGCGCCCAGGGTGCTTATGAGGTAATCGATCTGGTTATCCCATATCAGTTTACGTTCGGCAATGGTTTCTTCGGTGGCAAAATCAGTAATGCTTAGGGCAACATCATTTGTCAGTTCGTCCTGTATGATCTCCATTTCAAAATAGCATTGGGGTTCGTCGTCGAGCCATTTAAAACGTACCAGTTTGTTCTCTTTGAGGGATACTAATTTGGCGTTTTGCTTCTCATCATCCCATGTAAAGGTATAGATCTGGTCACGAACGCTCACATCATCTGCAAACCATTGGGTAAGGCCGTTTGCTTCGTTCAGGAAAGTGTATAGTATTCTGGGTGACGATTTTATCTCGTACTCTATATTAAATTTCTTCTTCTCGGACATAGGGGTCAATAGTTACAAAAATCAATCAGGGGGTAAAAGTTAACATTTTTTCTAAAGGAAGCGAATTTCTGCTATATTTGCAAACCTTTTTCGGAAGTATCATTGATATGACTACAAAAGGGCGCTAAAGTAAATTTAGCTAACCATATTTTTTTCGGCGGGGTAGCTCAGATGGTTAGAGCGCAGGATTCATAACCCTGAGGTCGGCAGTTCGATCCTGCTCCCCGCTACCTTAACGGGCAAGTCAGCTTTTTTAGCAGATTTGCCCTTATTTTTTGCCTCAAAAACAGCCTTCACGCTATCAAAAACGCGGATTGCTTCATTTACTCTCGTAGTTCGATGTAGCTCTCCGTCAAAAGTGAGATTTTCGGGGTACATCGAACTAATGATATGCCTTTTACCTTGAGGATCAGCACTTTGATATATTTCAGGCAGTTTTGACATATTCCTCAAAGCCTTATCTAAAAGTGGTCCGATACCGCTTGATTTTCCGGACAGTTCAACCAGTTTTCCTTCGATTATTGATCCCTGTCGCTCACAATCATGCTTAATATCCCTATAGTCTGAAGCCTCCAAGTCTCCCTTCAATAAAAGATCTCTTGCTTTTGAAACTTTAGCGGAATACTCATTTAACTGGCGTTTGTACAAAGCGAGGTCGCCCTTGCCTTCGTTAACCGTGTCTTCGTAGGTATCGGTGATGATCTTTTTATACAGGCCGATCACGGCCGGGTTTAGTGCATATTTTTCAAGTTGCTTTTCAAATGCGTCATTTACAATTTTGGCATTAAACCTGACCCCACACTTCGTAAAGCAATGATAGTAGTGGTAATACCGGCGACATCCTTTAGATGCACTACCGGTCAGCATATAGCCGCATTTTGGGCAAATTAAGAAACCCCGGAGAGGCAATTCATCCGGTGAGGATATTTTTGTCTTAGCTGTTTTCTTTCTGCCATCCAAAACATCCATTACCTCATCAAAAAGACTTTCTGAGATCAATGGCTCGTGGCTTCCTTTGACAAGGTGTGCTTCTTCGTCTTTATATTTTGAAATGAATATTTTTCCGCAGTAAACCGGGTTACGGATGATCTGCCAAAAATTCTTTCTGCCGCATGACAAACCTTTTTCTCTTGCGGTTCTCCAGATCTGATCGATGAACCAGTTTCCTGTGGCCAGTTCTTTGTAAACCCAACGCATAATTTCTGCCTCGGGTTCTTTCGGACAGATGTATTTCTTACCTTCCTCCGTGGTTTTATTGACGTAGCCAATTACGGCCTGTCCCATCCATCGGCCTTCTTTCCTGGCCCTGCGCACCCCGAAAAAAGTATTTAACGCCCTGCGGTCGTTTTCAACTTCCGGTTGGGCAAGATAAATAGCCAGCATTAATTTATTTTCGGGAATAGTAATATCAAGCGGTTGTTCGATAGCTTGTGGCTCGACACCTAAATCGGCCAGGATACTAATCATCTGATAAGCATCTCCAGCATTTCTACTGAAACGGTCCCATTTTGTAAAGAGGATCAAGTCGGATTGTCCCCGCTTCTTTTTAAGGTCAATTAATAGTTTTTGCCATTCCGGCCTTTTGAAAGATTTAGCGGAATGATCCTCATAAATAACTTTCCTGATCTTGATTTCCCGAAGGTCGCAATACCTTGTTAAAACCTCTTCCTGCCCGCGCTGCGAATACCCTTTATCCGCTTGCTCATCCGTGCTCACCCTGATATATAAATCGGCTATTTTCATCGTTTTAAGTTATGATCTATCTCTAATTTAGCTAAAATATATAGTAATTCCAAGATGTTTTTTGCTTCCTGAACAGTAACTTCAAGCCCACTTTTTTTTAAGATCTGCACTGCTTCTTCGGGCGTTATTTTCTTTTTCTTTACCGTCCTGTTGTTCATATCGCACCCGTTTAAGGATACAATTTTGAGTGGATTTTTAGGGATTATTTGACAAGTACTTCGGTACTACAGCGATATTAATTTCTGGGGTTAATCTACCAGCACAGCTATTTCTTCAACTTTATTGATCAGTTCCAGTTCTCTCTGAATTTAATCTTTGGCTAAAACCTATGGATATTTTCTTTAATCCGCTTCAGCAGTTCATCAAAATCAGGCTGGCCCTTATAGTAAAGCGCAGCGGTGGACTGATAGCGTTTGATAAAATCAGCTTTTATCTTCGGTTCATTCAGCAGGAAAGCTTCGTTCTCAGCGAGGGGAATAGCAAAATCTTCGACAGGGAAGCGGATCTCTTTATGCTTGAGATATTCGGGTGTGCCGATAAATTGCTGTACTTCCTCGTCTGCTAACAGGCAACATATGTCATAGTACTGGCGCATGAAATTAACCTTACTGTTTTCGGGTCTGTTTTTTTCATTGCGGAACTTCGTGGCAATGGTCTGCAACTTCTCCACAAAGGTATATCCGGGATGATAACAGATGATGTCTTTCGCCCGGTTATCTATAACTTTTATAGCCTGTATACCACTTGCTTTGTCATAAGCCCACGAACTGATCGCGACCTGCCTGTTCGGCGTAACGGTGTCAAAGCCGACTTCTAACAGGATACCTTCTTTAACTCCTGTGATAGCAGATGTGCTACTCTTGTAGATCAGCCGGATACCGCCACTACGGTAGTTTCTTTCATCATCAAAAGCATGATCCCTTACCACGGAAATAATACCATCTATTTTGATGTTTTCGGCAAGCCAGTCATAAAAGCTTTTCCGCGCGGCCACATTATTGGGTTTGTTATTTTTAGGGTTCTCGTTTATCCCAAACGCTGCTGGCGGGGTAATGTGTATATCAATATCTTCGGAGAAGCGGTCAATAATATGATAAGCTTTCGAGAGTGATGTTCCGCCTTTCAATTCAAAGTTAAGATCAAGTGATTTTAACCCCGCTAAAACGTGCATGATCCAATAATCCTTCTCGATCAGCCCGGACTGGATGCCCGTTTCCTCCTCCAGAATACGCAGCAGGTCAGGAAAATCTCTGTGGTCATGAAGATACTTATCCGGCATAATCATTTGTCATTTTAGGTGCTAATATAGAACTGAGCATTTTTTTTGCTTTAGCGCTCCCATAAGCGGTCAAAGATTGCTGTAGTTTTTTCCTGTTCATGGAAAATGCTTTAGATACTATGTTTTTCAAAAGGCTGTCCTGGTCTTCTGCTATTTTATCAAGGTTATTCACCATATCCACCAGCAGGAACTCTTCGGTCAGTTTTTCAGGGAAATGATGTTTGATCTGAAAATTGAACTTACGGTTACCCAGTTTAAACTCGCCGTGCCGTTTGTGGTTGTATACCACTCTTTTGTTATAGAGTTGCGTAGCACCAACCCCGAGGCTGTTATAAGCATTTGGAGAGGTAAGCAGGAAACGGTCATCCTTCAGAAAAGTGCGTACCAGGTCTTCTTCCTTTGGCGGCGTTTTGCCAAATACGGATTCCTTCGGGAAATAATACACCCCCTGCGAAAGTTTTTGCAGCGTTCCGTCTTTAGTCAATATATCCAAATGCCGGTCAACCGATTTAGACCATTCGGCTAAATCCGTCCGACGATATACTTTACCCCTTTTCAGGTGCTTTTTTAGTTCATCAAGCTTTGCCATAACATTAATTAGATCAAAGGTATATAAATATTATAAAATGTAAGATATTTAATTTAAAATTCATGCAAAATAGAATATAAAATGGTTAAGTTTTTATACAAATCTGATGAAATAAAAATCCCCAGAGCGCTCGCCGCCTGGGAATTTTAACCTAAACCTTATCACAAAAGTGGGCGGGTTGCCCACGATTTTAATGGGCGTAACATACAAAAAAATATGATATCATTAATAATTACCAGCGATGCGTATTACGATTTTTAGATCGCATAAAGTCCCGGAACATTCGTTCCTGGAAGCGTTTGTCCGCTTCTTTTTTTGATCGCTGATTATAACCCCAAATAAAGAGCACCCAGATGCCGAAACCCACCCCATAAAGCGGAAAGGGGTTTGTCGCGACCAATGCGCCCCAAAAAGCAAAGGTTGAAATGAAGCAGGAAACTATAAAATAGACAATTGTTTTCATGATGTTTAACACCTAAATATACTAATTAAATTAGTAAAATCAAAGTTTTTATTCAGTTAATTTCATAGATCCGATTGTGTTTACGTGCCTCCTGTACGTACTCCCGGATTCTGTCAATAATGTCTGACTCGGGTATGCCAACCATCCAAATTATAGGATTTTCGGCATCTGTGCTTTTCAATGTAATATTCATCAAGCCCAAAATCTGAAGGACAAAAGATTGGGTAATGACGTAATCTTTAACGCGGTATATTTCCAGCATATCCGTTCTTTTAAAGAATATACCCCGGCTGACCCTGACGACTTCCGGGGTGATGAGGTAAATGCTTTTCCGGATATACAGCAAGCGGTACCAGCCCGCAGCCAGTGTCCCGATGCTGAAAAAAACAAACAAGGGGGAAAGGTACCAGGCAAGCAGTAAAAAGATGAGGGCTAAAAAGATAATTGGCAGAATCTTGAGAACGGCAAAGCTCATTGCCGGTTTTAATAAAATTTCATTGTTTTCCATGGTGTTTTAATTGATCTAAAAAGTTGTCAAACTGGCGAGGCTTATGTGTGCGGGCCCCGGAGCGGATACCGAAGGCTTTCTCAAAAACATGGAGCGAGATACTATCCGCTGCAAATTCATGATGGCTGTTTTCGGTTTCTATGCGAATACCGGGGGTATTCAGGAACAGCCGGATATGGCGTCCAGCCAATCCGGCAGCTACCTTAATGTCGGCTAATCTTCCTAAAAGGTCGTTACCGAATACAAGAGTAAATTTTTTTTTCAGCCAGGCGGAGCGCATCCATTGTAATTGGCTGTCGTGGGGGAGGTTGCCGACGGCAACAAATGTTAGGGTGTCAATCCGGGAATAGCGGTGGCGGTTCAATGTTAAATAGGCGATTGCCTCCATTGCGCTATAGGTAATGACCACCTCATGGGTGAGGTCATTACCTGCTATCCATAAATTTGAAGTAGCGGGAACCCGGTGAAATTCATTATGGAAGCATTCCATATCGTTCCCATAATGGAACACGAGGTCGGTTACCTGAAAAAAAGCCTGGAGTTCTTCGGAAACTCCAAGCTCATTTAAAATTGCATTCATTACCGCGAGACACGGCTTTTACTATCAAATCGGATGTGATCGTTGGTCACCACAGGCCGCTCGTCTTCCATATCAGCTACGGCGTTGTAGTATCCCTGACTTAAAGAACCGGCTTCCTTTGCGTCGCGCTTTTCACCGAAGAGCGCATTCAGCCCTTTATAAACCATATAAGAAAGCCCCCCGTCAATGACGATAGAAGCGATCAAGGCCAGCTTGTTGGACCGGATGCCATTCAGGTCCGTGCCGGAATAATTGAATTTAGTCCTGTCGGCCAGTTCGACCTCCTTGCCTTTGCGGTACTTTTCTTTCTGGGCAAGGGTGAGGAATTCATTATTTACCATATCAGGTGCCATGATCTTTTCGGTGTCGGAAACGATAAACTCGCGGGTTTCCGAATCATATTCCACCAGGATCTCATTTTTGTTGCCTTTATTATCCGTCGTTGTTTTCAAGAAGTTCTCGACCTCTCCTTTTTCCAGTTGCTGCGCTTCGTTATCATCCAAAAAATCCGGTGTGTCCGGTTTTCTATAGATAGGATGGATCAAGAGATCTGTTTTACCCTGTTCATTTTGCCGTAGGGATACTTTAGCATCAATGGCCTTGATCTGTATGCCTTCTGCTTCCAGGTTTTCTAAGTGCATCAAACCCGTCCTGCGTCCTGAAAGCAGGGCTTTCAGGTCATTCACGTTCAATAAAAGCTGGCCGCCTGCTGCCAGTCCGATGGTCTCCAATTCCCGGAAAGGGAGATCATTTTCTTTAAAGCTGATCAGGTTCATATTATCTTCCTATGCTATGTGAAACTTCGTCTTCCTGCACCATGAGCTGTTGCTCCGCAGGATTATTTTTTGCCTGTACCAACGATTTGAAAAGGCCGTCGGTGGGGCTGACCTTGGTTTTACCGCCTTCCATATCTTCTACCGTGAAGGTCTTGCCTTTTTTATCCAGCACTTTGTACACGTTATTATTATAAGCGATCTCATCGCCCTTTTTTAGGGTTTGGTTCTGTGGCCGTTCCTCCTTCAGTGCTATTTTCTGCCCGATATCCAACACATAATCAAATATTTTCTGGGCATCCGCAGAAGCACGGAAAAGTTCAAAAGGCTCATCTTTCAGGATCTTTATCCAGTTATTTACATAAGCCGCGTGCTGTCCGAAATTGTGACCGATCTTCAGTTCGCTTCCCAGCATCAGGGAAGCAATTTCCGCACGCAACTCCTCGCGGGCGTAGGCTTCAGAACCGAAACGGCCTTCCATCGGACGATCCAGCCGTGTTTGATGGCCTGTCCAGTGGCCGATCTCGTGAAGGGCTACAGCGTAGTATTTGGTTTCATTTTCGAACTGCTCTTTCAGCGGTAAGCGGATCTGATCACTGGCTTTATTATAGTACGCTTCGTTTCCCCCATGAATAATATCCGCTTTGCTGTCGCTGATCAATTGTTCAGCCCGTTCAACCGGGCTCCAGGTCTGCTCACCCTGTTTTTCTTTCAGGTATTCTGCCAGTGGCGGGATTCCTTTGATCTGTTCCGCGTTAAATACCCAGGCATTGGTAATGACAGGCTTTTCATATTGTGTGGTACGGGTTTGTGTTTTACCCTGCTCATCCAGTATCTTGTTACCATCCACATCACGCATCGCCTCAATATTTGTTCTTTTAACAAAATTGATGAGGGTAGCTTTAGCGCCTTTTTCCACTTCATAGCCGGCATAGCCGGCTTGTTTGAGTGTCATCCACCGGGGATCGGTATGGCCTTGCATGGATAGCCACAAAGAGTTCATGCCCCTATAGTTTTTGTTGGTCGTTGGATTGACCGGAATGGTAAAGGCAGGCGCATCACTGTCCGTCCATGGTTTCTGGAATGGTGATGTTTCTGCCTGTAGCTCCGCGATCAGTTTGTTTGCAATCTGTTCGTGCAGTGGTTTGAAGTTTTTACTCATGATTTCTGTTAATTAAATTTTGATAGAAAAAGTCCATCGGGTCGATGTACTGTTGTTTAATGCGGATGCTAAAATGCAGGTGTTCACCTGTGACCCTGCCTGTTCCACCGGTAATGCCGATAGCCTGACCGGCTTTTATAAGTTCACCGGGCGTTATGAACAGCTGGCTCAGATGGCCGTAAACAGCGGTCACTTCCTGGTGGTTTAAAGTGATACTGACCCCAAGCAAGCTATCATAGCTTGCGTTGCTGACCGCACCATCCATGATGGCATAAACCGTATCTGATCTTGCCCGGAAATCGATGCCGTTATGAAAAGTATAGTTCCCGGTCAGGGGGTGCCTGCGATAGCCAAATGAGGAGGTGATATACAGATTTTTAAGGGGCAGGCAGATCATGCAGAAGCTGATCAGTATTTTCATCTGGAATAGGATTTTTGAAGTGCTATGGCCTGGCCCGGCTTCACCGGTTCCAATGCCGTGTTGCTTATGCGTTGATTCTGCTGTACAATTTCCAGTGCCTGCCATTCCGCTTTGCCAGTCCCCCTATCCTGGAGCATCGTGATTTTATACAAATCTTTATAGTCGTCACCGCGTATTTCCGAACCATTATCCAGGAGTTCAGCAAGTATGTCTTCTTTACCTTTCAGGCGAAGCAGTGCGTCGGGATGGTAAATGGCTTCCTGCCCATTGTCAAAGGCCACATAGATCTCTTTATCATGCAGGCTTTCATAATTTACCAGCGCGATCTTCCCCTGTCCTTGTGCAGGATCGTTTTTTAGATCAGGGCTGACCATAACCAGCGTGCCGTTTAAACTTTCATTTTTCATTTTATTTGGTTTTTGCTTTTGGTGAATTGGATGGCAGCGAACGGAATTGGAGCACCAGATCCTGTACTTCCTGGCTGATCTTATTGAAGTTCTGCCTTAGTCTTTCATCCCGCTGCCCGTTAAAATCGTAGAAAGCGGGTAGCGGCCGGTAATTCTTTTCCTCCCCCGAGATCGCTGCCATATCCAGGTTGATCCTACAGTTGACAGCGGATGTTTCAAATTGCCCTGTAAATTTCTCCTGCGCATCTGCGGCGATAACGCCGACCATTTCGCCCGCGTTGAGAGAGGCTATTTTGCCCGCAGGAATGAGCACCTCCAGTTTTTCGTTAAGAGATGTAGAGGTTTTATTACGGTCGATGGAAAGTCCCTCGCCGATCTGCTTGGATTTACCCAGGATGCGTTCGAGCCACTCCAGGGTTTCTTTGTTGCGCACAGAACCGGACAGCACGTTACCGATAACAGAAGTGATGGTTGCAGCGGTATCCTTTCCGTATTGCTGGTTGAACTGCGGCAATTCCTGTAACCCCATCAGTACCGCTACCTTATTACTCCTGGCTGTAGCGATCAGGTTTTCCACTTTGTGTACAAACAAGGTGGGCACCTCGTCAATAATGAGCGCTGAAGGCAGGTTGCCTTTGGTGTTGATCAGTTTCGTCAGCCGGTTGATCACAATAGAATAGCAGGCCGAATTTATATTCTGCGTATTGGGGTCATTCGCCAAGACGAGTATGCCGGGTGTGTTTTTATCCGATATCTTCAGGTTAAAATCGTCACCGGAAAACACCCAAAAAGTTTCTTTGGTGGATAGGCGGCTGATAAAGATCTTCAGCGTTCCCACCTGTCCTTCGAGCTGGTCAAAAGCTTTGGCCTGGTAGGCGCTCATGAAGGGAGAGAGCAGGGAACGCAGTTCCGGCTCGGATACCAGCACATTAAATATTTCCTCGTAAGTACAGTTAAGCAAAGCGAGTACATGGGGCAGGCTGGAATATTTGCCGTTGGCATATTTGCTGAGAAAGTAAATGCAGGAGGCCAGGAAGTTGATAGCCGACTGAGTAAAAAATTGATCGCTTCCGCCGGAACGGTCACCTTTTTTCAGCGCTTCTACCAGTCCTTCCGCTGTTTCTGCCGCATCTGCCAACGAGCGTATATAATCTGCCCGCCAGGGGTTGATGCGCCGGCTGTTTTCAGGGTCGTTCAGGTTGAGCACATGAAAAGCATAACCTTTCATTTTACCTTCCTGCTTAGCTTTCAGATAGTGGTAGTAAGCGATCTGTCCTAAGTCAGGGAACTTGAAATCATAGAGGCAAACAGCGAACTCCTTGGCGATCAGCTGCCTGATAAAAGGGTTAACGACGGAAAAGCTTTTACCAGATCCTGGGGTACCTATTACAATAGTACCACGAAACACATTACAGATATTGATCCATCCCTGCCGCACTTTGCGTTCATGATAAAAAAGCATAGGGATATTGACCGAATAAGGGGTTTCCACCTTTTTAACGGGTTGCATAAAGCTTTCCGCTTCGGTATTCCACTTATCCTTCCCGAGCCCGGACTTAATCATTTTAGAGATATTGTCCATAGACAGGCTGACCAGCATGGCTCCGATGAAAGAGCAAATCATGTAGATCAAATCATACCATCTCGTGTATGCGCACGCGATGGGTGAAGCCCTGCCCCGGCAGGCGATGCTTCCGAAAAACAACAGCAAACCGAAAACTAAGGGGTAAATGATGTGTTTTTGAGGATCGAGATCTGTTTCCTTTTTTGACAGGGTTCCTACACTTACCAGGCAGATCAATGTAAATGTGGCCAGCTTGCTGTAGATGAGCTTGCTGTAAATCACGATATGCGCAAGCTTGTCCAGCGGGGTAAAAAAAACGCCCCAGAACGGGGCGTTGTGATAGACGAAGATCGCGGCTTCTAAGAGTATAGAAATATAAATACCACATTGCAGGAAGCCATGCAGCTTCTGCTGTTCCCGTGTTTCTTCCATAAGTTGTTTGGTTTTTTAATGGAATGGAAGGAGCGCTTCGCTTTCTTCCATAAATAATGGTTTTATCAGCTATTTAAAAGCTGACGAAGAAGAAGGTCAGCGTCCGAAACCGTTTGCCGGGTAATCCCGCTGCCCGAAAGCCGGTAAGCGTAGCGGTCGCAGGTTTTCCGAATGATCGAGTGTCTCTTCCGGTTCCGCTTCCTGCTGCTTTTCAGCGATCTTCCGGCTGATCTCCTGTTCCAGATTTGCCAGTTCAATTTTTAAGGCTACCAGCTTTGCTTCCTGCTCAAACGGCTTTTGGGTCAGTTCACGAATAACCGGTATTTCCTTTTCCAGCGCTGTCAATTTATCCCGGTATTTGATCATCAGGGAACTGACATTATCGATAGCGTTCAAAAAGTATCTGGCGGCAGTTTTAGGATTATCGGTATTCGGGATGCCATTATTACGCATATACTTAATACCAGTAGCATCGCTTTCCGCATACAGGCTGCTCACATACTCATATTTACTACCCTGTTCGGTTTGAACCCAAGCCAATTGCCGGTTTACATAAAGGCTAAACCCATACAATTCGCCGAATTTATAAGTTGAATCATCCGCGGTTCCAGGTTTCCAATTTTTGTAGAAGTCAATAACCTTTTTGCCTATGGCTACCGGGTCAGCTTCTGTTTTATCCGGCATTATTACGGGATTCAGCTTATTCCCTTTTGCATCCTGCCGCAGTACTTTAAGATAGGCTGCTTCATCGGATATAAGCTTTTCAAGCGTAGAAGCGGTTCGAGCTTTTTTTTGCTCCGTGTCTTCCAATAAGTAACGGCTCCGCGCCACATCTTTAAAATGGGAGGATTTATTACCCTCTAATTCAGCTACCTTCTTTTCCACTTTTGTTTTTTCCAGCAGGGAGGTATCACCGGAAAGGATAGCGATATATTCAGAGAAATTCATGCCGCTCTGTTCATCCATGGTGCCTTCATCCAAAGTGCGGACACTCAGCTCACTTTTCTTCATTTGACTGATAAACGTCTGTTTGTTCTTTAACAGATTGAACTTGTAGTTGTCCAGCGACTGCTCTACCGCATAGATATAGTTCCTGACTTTGTTGCCAAAAAACATTTTTGCCAACCAGTTACCCTGCCTTGCGCCGCGGCCATCCCGTTGTTCCAGTTCGGATGGTTTCCAGGGGATATCCAGGTGGTGCATAGCCACTACGCGCTGTTGCACATTCAGGCCCGTACCGGCTTTTTCGGTACTTCCAATAAGTACACGGATCGATCCGGCATTCATTTTACGGAACAGTTCAGGCTTTTGCCTGTCCGTCCAGTTATGGATAAAAGTGATCTCCGCGGCGGGGATGTCAAAGTCGTTCACCAGCTTATCCTTCAGCGCGTCATAGATGTTAAAGCTATCAGGTTTGGGTGTCCCGATATCACTGAATATGATCTGCGTACCCTTATGTTCGGTACTTTGGCGGTATTCCATGGCCACGTTACTGGCGCAGATACTAACCTTGTTACCGGGATGGTCGCCATAGCGGCTATCACTGATCAGCCGCATATCCACTGCCATTTTTTTTGCGTAGTTGGTGGCGATCAGCATCCGTCCAAGGTCTTCAGTCGCGGTCAGCGGCTGCCTGCCGATCAGCGTGGCATCCCCGGTTTTAGCAAACTTCATCAGCCGCCGGGTAAAGTCCTGTTGTTCCGGCGTTGGCGGGATATTGACCAGCACCTCATCAATGACCGGTTTATCCAGGCTGATATGAACTGCCGTTTTATAATCGGTTATCTCGTTATAAAACCGGGCCAGTTCAGGCACTTTAATAAAGTAGCGGAAGCGTTCTTTTGCCCGGATCTCATTGGTTACGCTGAACTCAAAATCAACCGTTTTACGCGCATACACTGCCGCCCAGGCATCAAAGTTGCTGATCTGCTGCCGTTCCATTTCATGAGGGCGAAGGTACTTAAAGATCAGGTACATTTCTGTGAGGCTATTGGAGATCGGCGTACCGGAAAGAAAGGTCACGCAGAGGTCGGCGTTGAACTTCTCCTGCAATGTCCTTATGGCAAAAAGCATGTTCAGGGCTTTCTGACTGCCCGCCATATTCCCCAGCCCGGCCACGCGGTTATGCCTTGTGGTAAACGTGAGGTTCTTGAACTTGTGGGACTCATCTATAAACAGGTGATCGACTTCCATTTCCTGAAAGTTGATGCCGGTATCTTTCCGGTTATCTATCGCGTAGAGCACAGCGTTGAGTTGTACGTTCAGATTATTCTTACGGATCTCCAGGCCTTTGAGCATGGACTTATTGATGGCTACCCCTAATGTGCCCAGCGTATGCAGGTCACGGGTCACATTGTCCAGTTCCGTTTGAAATATCTCCCGCTGTATTTCGGGCGACTGCGGGATCATGCCAAACTGGTCATGCGTCAGGATAACACAATCCCAGTTATTATTTTTGATCTCATGAAACAGCCGCTGGCGGCGGGCTGGCAGGTAATCATTTTCACCCGGTGCCAGTATCCGCGCGTTCGGATAAGCTAAACGGAATGTATCCCTGATGGCGCTGACGTTCGCTTTTAAAGCGAGGATCATCGGTTTATGAATGATACCCAGCCGTTTCATTTCAACGGCTGCAACGATCATGGTCAACGTTTTACCCAGGCCTACTTCATGGTCAACCAATGCGCCCCGGTTCTGAATGATGCGCCAGGCGGCGTCTTTTTGCGAGCTGTAAAGGTCCGGTATATCCAATCCTTCGAGGTCAAGCCCCGGGAATTTCAGGTGGCTCCCGTCGTATTCGCGGAGCACATAGCAGTTAAAGGTGTCATTATATAACTTTTCTATCCGCTGCTTATCCTCCGGGGGAAGTTCGCGCAACCATTCCGTGTAACGGTCACGGATACTTTCGATCTTCCGGTGAGCCGACTGTATGGCTTCGGTATCAGGGTAACGTTTGATTTTGCCGTCGATCTCGACGGGATAAGTAATATGCGGTGCCGTATTTTCCAGCGCGTGTTCCAGTAAGGTGCGGCCGGTCAGCTTGTCACTTTGTTTCGGCACTACCGCGAATTCCTCATCGGTGGTGGTATTGCCTTTTCCGTAGGTAACTTTAAAGGTATCTATCGATGGGAAATAGTTGATCTCCGTATCCAGCTTAAACAGGTCAGTTGCAAAACGCTCATAATAAGTGACCGGGAGCCAGCGCTCCCCGAGATTGAAATCCAGCAGTTCAAAGGGTATCTTATCCGGCTGTACCCTGCGGATAGCCGTCAAACTTCGTAATAGCTGAAAGTTCTCCGGCTCATCTTTTACCGCCTGCTCCGCGACCTGCAATTTGGCAACCACATTCCCCGATAAATAATTATCGGTGGTTTCCCAACAGTTACGCTCGGGATTAAACAGGATCTGCTTTTCCAGTTGGTAAATGACATCCGCTTCGGATAAACCTGTTATCTCAGTGATCAAATCTAAATCGACCCTGCCCAGATCATTCAGGCAACGGGCCAGGGCATCCGCCGGATCTGTTGTTTTGAAAGCAGCTTCCTGTGGAAATACCGGGCCGTCAAAGATATCCGAGCGTACGAACTTGTCGTTCTCCTTTAACTCCAGTGAAGCAATTATCTTAAAGCCAAAAGCAGCATCCGAAAGGATACGGGAACGGTTAAAGGCCCTGTTCAGCTCACCGTTTTTTTCAATAAAGGTGTCATAGTGCTGGTTAAGGGCTTTACGCAGTTCCGGGTACTGAACTTTATTTTCCGCTTCCAAAACTGAAAGTTGCAGATAGGTGTCCCGCAACAAAATATAATTACGGTAAAAAGTCGGGTTATCCTGAACATCCAGCGGCTTAAATTCCGCTTCGCCGTTATTGGGTTCCGCGATCAACCCGGCACGGCCTTCAAAAAGCACCAATGTGCCTTTTTCATAAAACGGCTTCAGATCGGTAAAGGCCTTGGGGCGGTCAGGAGAGATCTTAAATGAAGGTTCCAGGCTGGTATCGCCTTCATAGCGAAAATCGTACGCAAAGTATTTAAGCTTGGCGGCCAGTACATCTAATTCATTACCTAAGGATTGCCCGGTGAGCCATTTTGCAGATACGGAGATCTCCGCTACGTTACTGTATAATTTATAAAGGTAGCGGTTACTGGCTTTTGCTCGGGCGGTAAGCATAATGATGCTGTCGTGCGACGGTTTGGCTGTTGTTCTTATGGTGCTGATCAGTCGGGCGGTACTGCCGTCTATGGTGAACCGGTCATTATCGTCCAGATAAGACTGGGCCTTGTTGTTATTCGCTACAGGAGGCGCATCAAACAAACCCAACTGTCCTACCGCGTTACTATCAGTTACTTCAGGTACAGGTAAAAAAGTAAACTTTCGACCCGCTGATTGCTGCCGGCTGAAGCTAATGGCTTGCCATTTGACATGATCGAAGTTTTCATGAAAACCCCGGTAAACCTGCAATTGCAGTTCCCTGGCAATATCAGCCATATCCCCATTGTGCCAGATGGTGAGGTTAGCCTGTCCGTAAGCATTGGTATCTTCAATGACCTCATCGCCCAAGGCGAGTTCGGGATGGTTCAGCAGGTAGGCATTGATATGATACTTACCCTTACTGCCGGCTTGCTCGATCGTACCGATCAGCTGGCTTTCCGCTTCGGTCAATGTTTCCTTAGCGTCGTTTTTCTGTACGATAATGAGATGCGTACCGACTTCCACGTTGGCATTTTCTTTCATCAGGTTAGCGGGCAATACCGATACACTGACCAGATCCGCTGAAGTAAACAAGTATTTACGGGCAGTATCGTTAGACGGGGTATTCAAAAATCCGTCGGTTACCAGGTAAGCCAGTAAGCCGCCATCTGCCAGCTTATCCAGCCCCTTGGCAAAAAAGTAGTTATGTATCGGGGATGAGATCCCGCTGCTGTTAAATGCAGGGTCGTGTACGGAAAAATTACCGAAGGGAATATTACTGATCACCAGGTCGGATTGCGCTTTTTCATTCGGGGCGGTTTCTTCCAGCCCTTTTACCTGAACTGTTATCTTATTACTGATGGACTGGCCCAGTACGGTCAATATCTTACCGGTGAGGATGTCTTTCTCGACCGCGGTTACTGCTTCCAGGTTTGGAAACGCATTGACAGCTCCGGTAACAAAAACGCCCGCCCCTGCACTGGTTTCATAAAGCCTGCGCGGAAAAACACTGTTCTCAGTGAGTGCCTTATAAATCGCATCCGGGATAAATTCCGGTGTGTAAAATGCTGTATTGACACTGTTGATCAGTGAATCAAACGCGCGTTTGTAATCCTTTTCCGAAAGCTTTTCTCGAAGCAGCTCATGGAGCTGCATCACCTGCGGCCAAAGCTTGAGGTCGGCCTGTGATATATCAAATTGCTGCCAGTCGTCCTCCTTGCCTGCCGGAAACAGCACCGCTTTAATGCCGCCGAAACCGGCATAGTTCCTTAAGATCTTTACTTCATTTTCAGATAATTGCTGTCCAATGTAATTCAGGGCGATACCGATGGCGGAGATATTACCGGCCAGTTTTTTACTGCTGTTAAATGCCATTTCATACCTCCTCTAAATAATTTGCTATCGTTCCTATTACCTCATATTTGAGGAACCTGTCGTCCTCGTCCAACCCTTTCAGCAGGGGTGCGCATACCTCGATGATATTGGTGAGCTCGTAATGCAGTATGCCGAGATTGATAAAGCGCAGGTAGGCCGCGAGGAATTCTTCCTCCAGGATCAGCCTCACGTAGTCATAGGCCATCAGGGTTGTCATAAGCAATCAGTTAGGTAGGGTATCCGCATCCAGGATATCCTGGTAAGAGATTTTCAGGGCCATTACGCGCCCCGATATTTGCTTTTCGCTCATTTCCACCAGCAGTACCTTGTTCCCGGGGAAACTCATCTTTTTGAATACGAAGATGTTCCGGTAGGTTCTGGCAAAAGCAGGGATATCAAACAGGATATACTCCGGATGAAGTTCCACCGTTTGAGCGTTGGCGGCTTTAGTGACTTTTTTATCATCGATTTTAAACCGCATATCTGAAATGTCATATTTCAGGTTGGTTTTGTTACGGTAACCGATATCGAGAAAGAGGTAGTCGCCCATCGTATAGATATGGTTCAATTTTCCTTCTATCCCGAACGCCTTTACCTTTTCCATGTGTTTGTCCGGCTTTCGGGCGACAAGGTTTAAAGCCATAGCTTTGAGTTGATTCTGTGAAAAGCCGATCCCGGCAATATCCAATGGTCGCGTGTCGGCAGGTGCAATGTTTATTTCTGTAGAGGTAATACCGTTACCCGGTACCAGGTGATATTGCGCAATAAACTTTTCACCTGCGATGGTCAGAACAGCATCCTCAAATTTTGATAAGGAATCTTTCAAACGAATGCGGAACACATTTTTAAGGGGCAGGTCGCCGGTCAGTTGCTTGCTGGAAATATCCACGTACTGGATGGGTTCCGGCGATACGAAATGAATGGTCAGGTTTGCAGGCAGGTACACCACCGGCAGATCTTGTTGCGCATAAACGGCTGGGGCGATCAGCATCGCCACGTAGATTAATAACTTTTTCATGAAGAGAATTTTTGATTTAAGAAAATGAGTGATATGCAGCCTTAATAGGATTTCTGCGTGTTTTGCAAGGCATCGCTGTCAATCAGGTAGATAAAAGAATTGTATTTCATTTTTGCCTTGTTTTTGCGGATGAGCCCGGCAATGGCGGAAGAAGTAGATTGAAATATTTTATCTACAGAACTCATGATAAACTGGTTGCCTGTGGAATTACCATCAATGGTCACACCCTGAACCGCATTACTGCCGAGGTCCCTGGTAAATTCCCGGAACGCGGAGGAAGGGACATACAGGCCCGGCATCCCGTCCAGGTCATAGATATCCAGTTTAACAGGCAGTATTTTCCCCTCAGATAAAATGGTATTGATGGAGAGGGTTACGCGCTGCTCTGAAAAGCCGCTGATCTGCGCAAAAATATAAGTGCCTTTTTTAATGAGGTTATTACCTGCCCTGATATCTTCCAATAGTTTCAACCGTAACCGGGAACCGGCGTATCCTGTCGCATTCTCATCTATTACGGCCGTGATGAATTTATCCTCACCCGGTGGTTTTACGGTGTTGAAGTCAGCAGAAGAAGCATCTGCCTTAGACACTTTAAGTTTCAACTCGTTAGCTTTTTGGAAAGCAGCTTTATCTGCAGCCTGCTTTTTAAGTTGCTCCGCTTTGTAGGCAGGATCATTTTGTTTGTTGATGCTGTCCATATAAGCCATCTGCTGTTTGAAAACCTCCATCGGGTCTTTTTCTTTCGGCTCGGATGGCACCGCTCTTTGTTTTTGTTGGCGTACCAAGGCAGGTAGGGCACGCGCTATTGCCCGGTCATGACTTTCGGGCTGGGGCAGATTATATTTTGCCTTCATCGCCCGGTCGATAGAATCAAGGGTTTGTTTTTCCTTACTGCTATACCGATCCTGGAAAGCAGCATTGCTGGATACTTCCTTGGGAATGACGTTAACAGCAGAATAGCCGTTGGCCTCTTTGTAGGTGTTACGGTACGCATCCAGCTTACCGGCCAGGTTTTTTTTACGCACATCTGCAGATACATTCCCTACGTTTCCGTTTAAGCCGGCTTCCTGCTTTATGTCGGGCTTAGGTTTGGAGAATCCGCTGTGCCAAGCATAAAAGAAAAGGCACAAAAATGGCAAAGCGAGTGCCGGCAGCACATATTTAGGCTGTTTAAAATTGATTTTCATGATGATTTATTTAAGGGTGTGATGGATCTGTTGCAGGCGGTCGAGCGCGCTGTCCAGCAGGAGTGTATCCGCATTGGACAACTGCTTTTTGGCGGTTAAGCTATCGACAAGGCGCTTTAGCCTGATGGTTTCCCGCAGTTTTCCGGTTGCCTGCATAATCTGTTCAAAGCCGTCTGTTGCCGGGTTGCCGTGGGGTTTTACCATAACGGCTACCACCTTTTCGGATTGACGGAAAACCGTAAAGGAGAGCGCAATGGAAATGAGTAACGCGACGATCATTCCTCCAAAAAACAAGCGGGGGTAGTTAGTAGCGGCCAAGCGGAAACGTCCGGCTGCTTTCGTAAAGTAAGGCTGAAATTCTTTTTTGATCTCACTGAACAGCGTATCCCTTGGATCGCGGTTAGAATGTATTTTTCTCCACATCTTCAAGGTCTTTATTTTCCAGTGTCTTCCATCCGGTGATCAGTACACCATGCGGGTTATTGTCGCTTCGGGGGATATCTTTGAGATAACCTTCGGTGATCAGCGAGCGCACCACCGTCGAACTTCGGCGGTCGATCTTCAGTTTACCGTAGTACCTGAAATATCGTTTGGGGATATCAAGCGCAATGGAATCTGTTTCAAGGGTCAGCACAGAACTTGATGAAAGTATCGAGTTGAAAAACCCCTTTTCTTTCAGGTCGTTATATTGTTGCATCCCCGTTTCATCAATCAGGTACATGGCCTTTTTCATTTGATATTCCATGTAATTATCATCCGGTGTAAGGGAGAAGAAAAGGGAGTGAAAAAGGTCAACATGGGCGCGGTATTCTGCGGGGCGGTTGAGTTGCATATCGGTTTGCCGGGCCAGGATGGGAACGTTATTATCCAGCAGGTAAATACTCTTCTGCGCATTGGATACCATTCGGTACGCACATACGCAATTGATAGCTACTATACCCAGCGATGTCAGGAGGCTGCCGACAGCTACAATGGTCGCGAGCCTGATTTTGGCTTCTATGTTTTTTATGATCATCTTAATGTGAATAAAAAAAGCCGCTATGAACGGTAGCGGCCTAAATGGAAATAATAAAATCTAACTGCGTATTAAAAGAAACTCCCGGATGCTTTTCGGGCAACACTCATTACGGTGCCGGCACTTCTTCCGAATGTTGAAGCGGCAGAGCTGATCCCCGATGTGGATATGATCCAGGTAGAGATACTGGGAACCGTAAACATACAGATGGCTCCGATAATAAAAACGATGATCACCGTCCCAAAAGAAAGGATGCCGTTACCGGCAAATACAGCCATTTTACCAATATCCGCGCTTAAACCATCTTTGCCTACTAATTCCTGGTATTTGCTGATCTCTGAGGTAAGGGCATATTCCTGCATGAGCCCGGTGAGGTACATGATCAGGTAAGCGATCCCGGAATACAGGTTCACGGAAACAAAGCGTGCGATCCAGGTGCTGAAGCTATCCCTGAAAGCGGGCAGGATGCTTACCGCCACGGCAAAGGGGCCGAGAATGATCAGGATGCTGGAATAAATGATCTGCAGCATGAATATGATGTAAACAGCAAGGCGCAGGATCCAGATCCCCATCAACTCCAGCAGCTGTGTAAGTAATAGCTGCAATCCTACAGTCAAGCGGTTTTTGAGTTCCAGTAAGGGAGATACGACCGTACTTATTCCCTGTTTAACTGTACTGCTGACCGCGTCCCATGCCTGCCCGTACCAGGTGTCACTTTCTTTTTCGGCGACTTCTGTCTGCGCCTGAAAGGTATATAAGGAGTTTGCGACCGCGAGGATCAGGTCAGACCTTTTCAGCCGCAGATCATTGACGATATTCTGCTCACTGTTAAACATTTCTTCCGTCCGGACGGTAACGAGGTCTGTTGGAAAAGCAATGACCTTTACAAAAATACCCCACCATAAAATAACCATCGCCAGGCCGAAAGGCCGGAGCAGGGGCATGATCTCCATCTTTTTGTCGCCGACCATCATCTCGTAAGATTTGATCGCAAAAAAGATGATCATAAATATGGCCGATAGTGCTTTGGCATCTGTAATAAAAAGATCGAAATGTGACCAGATAGACAATTTCAAGCCTTTAAGAAAAGCCATGACACCTGTTTCGTAAACACCATCGCCCTGCAAAAACTGAAGTGTTTTGCCGTTATCAGGATTTGAGGCCGTTTGCGCAAATACTGCCGTCACACCCAGTGACAGCAGTAGCATTAAAGAAATCTTCTTTTTCATTGTACGTGCTGTAAAACTTTGTTTGCTATTTCAACGTCGGCATGTGGTGTCCAAACCGGTACCAGCGCCTGCCCGTTTTTCAAAGCCTGTTGTCTTTTAGTCATATCCAGGGTAGTTTGCGCCGAAGATGTTCGGATAGCCCAAACACCGGCAAGCTTCCGGTACTCCATTAACAGGCGATGATAGGCCAGTATTCGTGATCCTCTGTCCATATCTGCTGAACGTGCCCCCTGCACCCGTTCCTTCAGCCGGTCAAGTGCATTTTTATACCAGGCGTACAATCCTTCATTAACCAGTTTTTCCGTCACCTGCGGCGATAGGCCTGCGAGGATAGAAACCATAGAGTTTTCAAGTACCGGCTTTAGTTCGTTACCGTAGTAAAGCAGCCATAAGGTTGATATTCCGGGGATGTTGACCACCTGATTCCGTGGCAAATTGACCAGGCAATTAGCTGGCGAACGATAGCAGCGAGAGCTGTAAAAGCGTT
>NZ_JBSRZI010000025.1:0-22770 GCF_054057495.1 Mucilaginibacter sp. UYNi724
ACCGGGAATGCTGGTTTCGCAGCAAACGAAAATTTGCTCATTAATACTCCTGCACCTAATATACTGGTGCTGCCAATAAATTGCCTTCTCTTCATTAAATATTTTTTAATTACTTTTCATTGGACAAGGAATACGGGGAATTCTCCGCTGCCGCTCCTCTTTGTTTGTTTGGCTGCGGCGACATCGTGAAGTTGATCAATCCTCCTTTGAGCAAGGCGTCATGATCTAACCAATTTTTATTATAGATTTTTCCATTGATATTTATCCTGCTGATATACTTGTTTTCGCTGCTGTTGTTTGGTGCGTTCAATATCAATTTTTTGCCGTTCTCCAGGTTTAAAGTTATACTTTTGAATAATGGTGAACCCAGCACATATTGATTGCTGGTTGGGCAAACCGGGTAAAAGCCCATAGCCGAAAATACATACCAGGCCGATGTTTGCCCATTATCTTCATCCCCGCAATAACCATCTGGAGTCGCCATATATAATTTTTCCATGGCTTCGCGTACCCGGTACTGGGTTTTCCAAGGCATACCCGCATAATTGTAAAGGTAGATCATATGCTGTATAGGCTGATTGCCATGAGCATATTGCCCCATGTGGACGACTTGCATTTCCCGCATTTCGTGTATGATCCCACCGTTATAGTCTTTATTTCCAAACATTGGCGGCGCAGTAAATACGGAATCAAGTTTAGCTGCAAACTTTAGGCTGCCGCCTACTAAATTGATCAATCCCTGTACATCATGAAAAACCGACCAGGTATAATGCCAGCTATTGCCCTCGATGAAAGCACCGCCCCATCTGTAAGGATTAAACGGGGTTTCAAAAGTGCCATCCTGGTTTTTGCCCCGCATAAACCCGGTTGATGGGTCGAAAACGTTTTTATAGTTCAAGCTACGTTTTTTGTAAATGTCTGTTTCCGCAGCGGGCCTATTTAATGCTTTGCCCAGCCGGTAAATCGAAAAATCATCGTAAGCATACTCCAGGGTACGTGCAGCACTTTCACCAATTTTATCGCGTGGCACAAAGCCTAGTGCATTGTAGTATTCTACTCCCTTGCGGCCGGTTGCGTTCGGCCCGGCATTATTAGCACCATGTAAAAGTGCCTCATAAAGTTTATCGATATTGTATCCCCGGATACCTTTTAAATAAGCGTCGGCCACAACCGAAGCCGAATTGTTGCCGATCATGATATCGGCATAACCGGGACTGCTCCATTCCGGTAGCCATCCGCCCTCTTTGTAGGCATTAATAAGCCCCTCCTGCATCTCTTTGTCCATAGACGGATAGACGAGGTTGAGAAACGGATACAGCGCCCTGAACGTATCCCAGAATCCGGTGCCTGCAAACAAGTAACCTTGCTCGGTCTTACCTGTATAAGGGCTCCAGTGAATAATTTTATTTTCTCCATTGATCTCATAGAGTTTGTTCGGAAAAAACAACATCCGGTACAGGCAAGAATAAAAAGTACGCGTTTGATCTACAGAGCCGCCGGCAACGGTGATGCGGCGTAAAGTTTTATTCCAGGTATTCTTCGCCTTTTGCTTGGTCACATCAAAGCTGTCATTACCCTGCTCCCGTCTTAAATTTTGCTCTGCCTGTTCAAAGCTTATAAATGAAGAAGCAACGCGCAGGTGAACTTTTTCACCTGCACTGGTTTTAAATCCAATTACCGCAAGGGATCTGTTTGAGTGAAGCTCGAGCGAGTCAGTCAGCACACTGTCGCGATAAGTGCGGGATACCGTAAAAGGCTTATCTAAATAAATGACGAAATAATTTTTGAAATTTGGCAAAGGGCCACGGGAATATTTGGTCGAATATCCGATAATCTTATTTTGGCCCGGAATGATCTTCACATAAGACGCTTTATCTAAAGCATCGATTACTATAAACGAGCTATCACTCTCCGGAAAAGTAAATCTGAACTGGGCGGAACGTTCAGTAGGCGTTATCTCTGTTGTTATATCGTGGTCTGCCAGATAGACAGAGTAATAATAAGGCTTAGCAACTTCGGCCTTATGCGAGAACCAGCTTGCTCTTTCATTTTCGGTAACTTTATAGTGTTTGGTTAACGGCATGATGGAAAACTGACCATAATCATTCATCCATGGCGACGGCTGATGCGTTTGCTTAAAGCCGCGTATTTTATGCGCATCATACGTGTATATCCAACCATCTCCCATACCGCCCGTTTGAGCAACCCATGTGTTCATACCCCATGGCAAGGCTACCGCCGGATAAGTATTGCCATTGGATAGTTCAAACTTCGAGTCGGTGCCCATCAGCGGGTTTATCCATTCAACAGGATCGGATACCGTATTAACCTGTTGTGCAAACGTTTCGCTGGCGACAAGTAAAGCGGCAATTAGGAGTAATTTTTTCATAAGTAGGATTAATTTGGCCTTAGGCTGTCCTTAATATTAAAAGGCACCGACCTCACAAAGAACTCTAATTAATTAAACTACAGGATTGTTAAATCGTACATATTAATTGCCATTAAGTGCATTTTTATCTGGCTGTAATTATAAAATCCGTTATATAAACCCATTTTTGTTATTGACAAATAATCAGGCAAACAATTAAATCAATTCCAGGGTCTCCAATTATAAACGCGAGTAGCTTTACTTGCAACACAAACAGAAATCAAGGAAATCTTAATTGATTTTTTGGTACTATTACTTGAATTTTTTATATAATGAAAATTAGAGATCTGATTTGGTTTATGAAGCGATTGCGTACCAAGACTTCGTTCTTTTTGGTGCTGACATGCTGTACAATTCCTGGGTTTGCTTCGGGCCAGTCATACCCTTTTAAGTTTAATTACCTTACCGTTGATGAAGGCTTATCGCATACTGATGCAAACGATATTACCCAGGATAAACAAGGCTATATTTGGGTGGGTACTTATTTTGGCCTTGACAGGTTTGACGGTTACTCTGTAAAAAAGTTCTATAACAGCAACGTCCCTTTAAATAATGCTGCGAAGAACAGGATTACCTGCATCTATCCGGATGGGGAAGGCAATATCTGGATAGGATCCGAAGGAGGACTTCAATGTTTTAATGCCAAATCGGAAAAGTATAAGGACTTTATCGAGTCTAAAAACACAAAGACCCCTACCTTCTGGAAACTGTTTAAGCCCCTTGGTAATCTTATCTATGCCTATGCCAATAATTCTGTTAGAATCTACCTCATAAAGGGAAATTCAATCGTGCAACAAAAACTACTTCTCCCTGCCAACGTACATTTTTCATCCATGGAGCCTGATAAAAAGGGAACTCTTTATTTGTCAAGTGATAAAGGTGTCTGGACGTTGAACAAAAACGGCCATTTTAAAGCAGTTACTGTGGCTGGCCTTATCAACCGTGAATTATCCGGAGTTTTTTTTGATCGCAGTAATAACATGCTTTTGGCAAGCGGGAGCCAAGTACTGCGTATCAACAGAACAGGTAAATCTGTCAGTTCCGGGTTAACCGTGAGCAAGCGGTTTACCTGTGAGGGTTATCATTTTGTACGTGACGTTTTAAGAGACAGCAAGCTTGATTACTGGATTAATACCGGTTCGGCATTAATACGGGTGGATAGCAGCCTTAATTTCATACAGGAAGTAAACACACGTAGTTCAACACACACTTTAAATTCAAATTCATTAACCAAGGCGTTCATTGACCGAACGGATTGTTTGTGGATATGCACTTTTGGAGGCGGACTGAATTATTGTGACTTAAATGAGAAATTATTTTATACCCTTCAGCATAACCCTGCCGTAGCAAATTCATTAAGTGGTAACCATATCCGCTCTGTATTGGCAGACGGCGATCAATTATGGATAGGCACTACGGCTAACGGATTAAATCTATATAATTTAAAAACGCAGCGTTTTACCTATTATAATACTTTCAATTCGCCGCTTAAATTAAAAAACGATGTCATAACCGCACTTACTTTTGATAAAGATCACAATTTATGGATAGGTAGCGCGGCCGGCATAGAAATTTTAAGACCAAACGGGACTGAACTCTGGCGGCCACCGGGGTATGAAAACTTCCCGGCTTACGTAATTGATACCTTCGCGGAAGACTGCTACGGCAATATTTGGTTTGGCAATCATACGGACAAGTTTGGTGTCATATGGAAGGATGAAAAAAAAGCCTATCACGTTAAATACTATGGCGAAGGATTTTTTATTTTAGCTGATAAGGAACGGCCGCAATTACTTATCTCCAGCACAAACGGGTTAAAACGGGTTACATTTGACAAAACCGGAAATATTACCCAAAGTTATCTTTACAAAGCATCTGGCGCTGCTAATTCATTGAGTTCCAATTATACCTATCCGATCAGTAAACAAAATGACAGTACCTATTGGATAGGAACGATAGGTGGTGGTTTAAATAAGCTGTCGCTTAATGGAAAAACCAATGCTTATTCTATAAAAACTTACGCTGACGAATATGGCATATTTAAGGACGTTGAAAGCCTGGAGATAGATAATGAAGGCAATTTATGGATGGGCGGTAACGGGCTGGAGTGCTTTAACCCCATAACCGAAAAACTGATACGATATGATAAGAACGATGGCCTGCAGGGCAATAGTTTTAAGGTTGGTTCTTCCAATAAAGGTGCAGACGGAAGGCTTTATTTCGGTGGCATAAACGGCCTCAACTTTTTTTACCCGCAGCAGATAAGAGCTAATGGTGTTGAAGCTAGGCCCATTTTGACAGATATCCTGATTAACAATCAGAAACCCCTTTATGGCGCTCCCGGTTCATCCCCAAATGTCATCACACAAGCTATCGGTTATTGTAAGGAAGTAACGCTAAATTACTTGCAGAATAATTTTGTTATCTATTTTTCTTCTATGCATTTTGCCAATCCGCTAAAATGCAACTACCGTTATAAACTTATTGGCTTCGATAATGACTGGAAGTTTACAGACGGAAAAAATCCCAGTGCAGCTTATAGCAACTTGGATTACAGCAGTTATAAATTTGTAGTTGAGGCCACAAATAACGATGGGATCTGGAGCAAATCGCAAGCGGAGACTGCCATCATTATAACGCCTCCATGGTGGAAATCGGTAGCTGCCAAACTTATTTACAGCTTGATTTTTATATCAGTGCTTGCAGGGGTCTACATCTACCAGGCAAGGTGGTATCGTCTGAAAAGAGAAATGGCGGTGAGTGCGGTCAATGAGGGAAAGCGCGAAGAAATGCATCACCAGCGTGAAGAGCTTTATCAACAGCAGCTGATGTTTTTTACGAATGTTTCCCACGAATTTCGCACACCGTTAACCCTTATACTTGGACCACTGGAAAGTTTGATCAGTCAAAATAAAAACACGGCGCTCGATTATTCATACCAGTTGATGTTCAGAAACGCCAAAAGGCTCCTCAACCTCATCACCGAGCTGATGAACTTTAAAAAAGTTGCGGACAGCGTTATTAAACTTCAGGTACAGCCCTTAATAGCCAATCAGTTTTGTAAGGACCTAGCCTGGGAATTTCAGAACATGTCCGTAAGTAAAGGGATAAGTTTCGAACTCACCGATCACACAAAAAATTCCGAATCGTCCTTAACTGGGTACTTTGATGTACAAATATTAGAGAAGATACTTTTTAACCTTTTAAACAACTCTTTTAAATACACCAATGCAGGTGGGAGTATCTCTTTTGAATTATTTTTTGATATCGGGCAGTTTAAACCATCCTTTAATACCGGGTTTGAATTGCTAAATAAAGAACACCGGGCGAAAAATTATCTTTATTTTAGGGTTGCGGATACCGGAATAGGAATTTCCAGCGAATCCATCACCCGTATTTTCGACAGGTATTACCGTATCAGTAAAAATCACCTGGGATCCGGTGTTGGGCTTTCCATTGTAAAAAGCCTTACGCAACTGCATAAGGGAGATATTTATGTTTACAGTGACAGGTATAAGGGGACAGAAATAGTTATTGGCATCCCATGGGGCGAGGAAAACTATAGCGACTCGGAAAAAGCAGCGGCCGGAATAGCTGTTGAAGCCCGGCTCGAAGTTATTGATAACGCCACTATGATCCCGTTGCCAAATCATGAGCAAGAGCATATCGCTACTATCGGTAAAATACGAAAGCATATTTTGCTTGTAGAAGACAATCAGGAACTGCGTACATTTTTGAAACATGCATTTGAAAACTTTTATGCTGTTTATGAAGCCGAAGACGGCAATTCAGCGATGGATATAGCGACTGAAAAAGTGCCTGACCTAATCATAAGTGACGTCATGATGCCGGGTATGAATGGCATTGAACTGTGCAGGCTAATCAAGGACAAATTTGAGACCAGCCACATTCCATTTGTGATATTGTCTGCCAAAGATGCCTTGGATACTAAGATAGAAGGCATGGAATCGGGCGCAGATTTCTACTTTGCTAAGCCGCTAAGTATTGACCTTTTATTGCTAACCGTTAATAATATTTTTGAGCAGGCCGAAAAGCTTAAACAACGGTATACTAACAATTACCTTGTTGAGGCTACGGAACTGGTTCACTCCGAAAAAGATAAAGAATTCTTAAATAAACTCTTGAGCATTATTGAAAATAACATACAGGATCAAAACCTAGATGTCGACTTTTTATGCGATCATTTATACATTAGCCGCACCAAACTTTATCAAAAGATAAAAAACATTTCAGATCAGTCGGTAGGAGAATTTATAAGAACTATCCGCCTAAAAAAAGCTATTCAAATAATGACACATGAAGACGTTGCAATGAACGAAGTAGCAGATAGGATAGGTCTTCAAAGCAGCTCCAATTTTTCAAGAGCATTTAAAAAAGAGTATGGTAAATCTCCACTACAATTTATGCAGGCTTTAAAGAAGGCTTAAAAGTGATCGGAGCTATAAAAGAATTGCTGACCAATTAAAAAGCAGATTTCAGGTTATAAAATCATTATATTACCTCAACAACTATTTTTCAGAGGTAAATGTTGCCGCGGGCAATCCTTGCTTATTAAACAAAGTGGCACTGCTGCTGTCACTCCAGGCGTACCGTACATTGACCGGTTTAACCACAGCAGGGTTGCTAACTACAACTTTATTGTTAACAATTTTGGCATCTGCCTTTACATATACCTTATCTGCTCCGGCTATTTCAAAATTATCCATACCAGAAGGTGCGGCTATTAGGCCGCTCCCAATTGATTCAAACGCTATTGTAAGTTCATTGCCTGCAACGGTTGTTTTTTTATATATTGGCCCCGAAGCCACCAAATCCTTTTCACCATACTCATTTTTAAAGGCAAATCTGGCCAGCCTATCGCCCACCTCTTGTTTATGAGGTGGATGTGCCGTTTTTAAATATCCAATGTCTAATAAGCTTACCATCCCCGTTTTAGGGAGCGTTAAAGCATAACGTTGCGCGTCCCTTAACAATTGCCCTTGTTCATGCTGATCTTTCGCTGTATAAATGTAGGGTGCAAGTTGCACGTAATAGAATGGTAACTCTTCGCGCCATTTATTGCGCCAGTCTCTAATCAAATTGGGGAAGAGGCGTTTATACTGCTCTGCCCTGCCCACATTTGATTCTCCCTGGTACCAAACAATGCCCTTAAACGTAAATGGAATAAGCGGATTGATCATCGCGTTAAACAGCGAGGTGGGCGAGTTGCTGTTAAGCCGAGATGAGGCAGGCCGTTCAGCGATCTCGGTTTGTAGCCCATAGGTATAAATTTTCCCATCTGCTATTTCTGCTACTATTCGCGATCTCCAATCACCTTCGATAGATATCGTTTCGTCATTTTTACCGACGATAGTTATTGGCCCGTTAATTAGCCCTTGCCCGCGGGTATTGATAACGCGAATGGCGATATTGTTGGTTCCGGATAATAGCAGACCCTTTGGTATAGCAATCTCGTGCGAAGTATTTTTAAACCCTCTGCCCTTAAGGCCCCCAATATATTTCCCGTTAATATAAATTGATTCCATATCATTTATGGAACCAATTTTTAAATTATGATCAGCCATTGCGTCTTGGATAACGAAGTCTTTTCGCAACCATATCACCCCGTCCAGTTCGTCCGAGCTTATTTGGTCAAATCTGCCGGGAAGCTTTATGGTAGCCCAACGCGAATCGCCAAATTCATTATCAGCTGCGGTTATGTCAGCAAAGCTAATGTTCTTCCACTGCTCTTCAGTTCGAGGTAATTCCTGTGAGGTTCGTTTCTTAAACCATGCATCTATCTGATCTTGTGTTGTTTTCTGGTCGGCCAATACCTGATTAAAATCTTTTATCTTGCTCAGGTAGCCTTCACTTGTCCATGCTTCGGCCGGTGTTCCTCCGATTGATGATTGAACTATACCTACCGGTACTCCTAACTTTTTATAAAGCGCCCTTGCATAAAAGTAAGCAGTTGCGCTAAAGTCGCCGGCTGTTTGTGGCGACGAAATGTTCCACTTACCTCCTGTCGAATCCAGTGGCGTTGTTGATATGCCAAAAGGAACTTTGTATAACCTTATTTTGGGATAATCAGCCTTACTGATCTCCAATGCCGAGTTAAATATAGTATCGCCCGGAGGCCAGCCTTTTAGTGGTATATCCATATTTGATTGCCCCGATGCCAACCAAACTTCACCTATCAGCACATCATTAATATCAATGTGGCTGTTTATTGTTTGTATGCTAATCGTAAACGGCCCGCCTGCTGTAGTCGTTGCCAGTTTTGCTATCCATTTCCCTGCCGCATTTGTTACAGCGGAGCATTGTTTGCCCCAACTACCCTTAATTAATACTTTTTGCCCGGCTGCCGCCCAGCCCCATATACTTACTTTAGCTTTTTGCTGTAGCACCATGTGGTCTGTAAATAAATGCGGCATTGTTAACCTTCTGTTGGCCGCATAGGTTGATGCGCTGAAAATCAAGATTAATAAAAATAAAATAATTCGATTTCTCATTTTGAAAGTAAATGATTCTGGCTTAAAAAGGGCTAAACATATAGAGTTTAAAATTAAACGTAGTTTCTTCTTCGGCAAAGATTTGGTTTGATAAGAATTATCACGAGAGAAAGACTTTCAAATTATGAAATATATCAATGCTCAATTTAAGTGAGGCGGCTATATCAATTTTAAAACTGAAATTATAAGTCTGTTACAAAATCTGGTCTTATTTTGTATTTATAATTTCGGAATCCAAGCCTTCATATTCGAAATTTACGAACTTAACTTCGCCGTCACCAATAGAAAAGAGCGCTGGTTTAAGATAACCCCAACCACCCAAAGTATTGGTTTCATATCCAGACATTTGACTTACTTGATCTAATCTCTTCCAATCTTTGCCATCCAAGCTGTAGTAGTATAATAAGTCATTGTGGTCGTTCTTTAGTCTAAGATAAACCATATCCTGTTTAATATCATCAGATACCCTGTTTTTTTGTCCTCTGTTATTTACTCTATAGATGTAATGATCGGAAAATTCTAATCCGGCATAATATTCTCGATCGTAATACAAAATCAAACCCCCACTTGCAGTATTCGTTTCTGTACCTAGCCGGACTGTTACTTGATAAGAGGCATTTCCGGGCATTATTGGCAAAGGTTGGGTTTCGTAGATAGATTTCCCTAAGCCGCTAATTGTTAAGCTCCCATTGTTAACTTTAAATCGCTCTTTATACTCATTTTTTAGCACATTCCATTGATCGCCGAGTTGGTTACCTTCAAAGTTGTCAGACAACTTCATGCCATGATTTACTGCTTCACCTATGGGCTTTTTTAACGGCTTTGCAACGTCTACGCTATCTGGAACCTTGCACCAGCCATCTTTTGTCCATTCAATGGGTAATAACAAAGTTTGCCTGCCAATTGTCTTATTGGCATTTTCAAATCCATGAAAAACGATCCACCATTTTCCATCCGGAGAATCCACAAGTGTCCCATGTCCAATTGATGCCCACTTGTTGTCTCTGTTTGTATTTCTAACGATTGGATTGTAAGGACTGTTCTCCCAGGGGCCAAATGGCGTTTTAGAACGTGCGGAAATCACCATGTGGCTTGTAGCTGGCCCTGCGGTCCCGCCCTCAGCAGCCGTGATATAATAATAGCCATTATGATAGGTGAATTTGGGAGATTCCAAACAAGAGCATTCCAATATCCAGTCTTTGGGAAAAACCCAACCTTCATAATTTTTTTTCCTTGTGCCGGTTATACTTAAGCCATCATCTGCCAATGAAACCATATCCCCGCCGGCTAAATTCAGAAATCTTTTTCCGTCTTGTCCGGCAACGTGTCCCGGATCTATCCCTCCAATTTTTAAATCAATAGGCTTACTCCAAGGACCTGCAGGATTCTTTGCAGTTACCACCCAATTGGTACCACCCGCTGGGAAATAAATGTAAAATAGCCCTTTATATTTTATAATATCCGGGGCCCAAACGCCTCCAACAAATTCGGTTAAAGCATTTGCTATGGGTTTCCAACTTACCAAATCGTACGATTGCCAAACCAATAAGCCCGGCATGTTGTCGAAAGATGAATGAGTCATGTAATAATTTTTTCCATCTCTTACCACAGATGGATCTGCATAATTCCCCCTTAAAATGGGGTTTTCAAAATAGCCATTGCCTAAATCCGCACAATATTGGTTTTCTACGCTCTTTATCTTACTTTTTAATTGGCTATGAGAAACAAGTCCGTTAAATATTAGAAGAGCTAAAAGGCCACATTTTTTGATTTTTTGGTTCATCATTTGGATCTAACTTGGTTTGTAATGGCTGGCAAATAAGCAAAAAAAGAATGCAAATTTTAGTTAAATCGTACCGAAATTTATTCAATATATTCATTTTTTTGGCCAACCTGATGTATCCAAACAGCGCCCAAAGCAAACCCAATCGTCAATTAAAAGGAATTACGCCGCTGGATCAATTTTATAAATAAATTACTATAGTGAATTTCAGTAATTGAGTTAAAAATATCCGGTCAATTTTTGAAGCGACATGTAAATATAACGTGCTTGTAATTTATTACTTAACGTTTAGTGAATTATTTTATCTTCTGCCGATGGTTTAGGCCCCAGTCCACCAGCGTTTCTGTTACCGGGAAAACGCTCAAGCCATACTCCGTAATGGCATAATTAACTGTAACAGGCCTGGTACTCATAACTGTTCGGGTGACAAGCAGGTTGATTTCCAGTTCATGAAGTTCCTTTGACAACATTTTTGCTGATATACCTTCTACCTCCCGTTGAATTTTTTTGAACGTATTTTTTTCGTCAATATGATTGTTGAGCTGTCGCATGATCCGCAACTTCCATTTACCACCCAATACTTCAAGGCTATCCCTTATTGCCGCTAATTCCTGTTCGCAGGTCGGCTGCTGTTTGTCTGATCTTTCCATAAATAATTAGTTGGTTAACAAAAGGTAACCGGTAACCTTTTGTTAACTGATAACAAAAATAAATTATAAGGTTCTAATTTTGAGCATTCTTTAAATAAAAGAAAATGAAAAAATTAGATTACTATATACTAGATGTATTTACCGACGAAAAATTTAAAGGAAATCAGTTGTCAGTGGTATATACAAATGAAGAACTGGAATTGGATCAATATTACGATATCGCCCGCGAATTCGGTTATTCAGAGACTTCTTTCATAAGCCATGACACAGTGGTTAACGCATTAAAGGTGCGGTCTTTCACTCCGGCGAAATATGAGATAACTGGCGCGGGCCATAACCTTTTGGGTGCTGTATGCCTGGCACTGCTTAAAAAATGGAATATCTTCAATGGACAGGAGGGAGTTGAGTGGGTACTTATGGCGGGGGAAAAGATACCGCTGCAAATTACGGAAAAAAATGGCCTGCCCTATGTTAGTATGAAACAGCGACAAGCACAAATAATAGGCACTGCGCCAATTGAGGTGATTGCAGAAGCAATCGGTTTGAATACAACTGATCTCCAATTGAACGACTGGCAAATTAAAACGGTAAAAACAGAAGTTGGGCATCTGATGGTACCGGTCTGCAATCAAGAAGCCTTAAAAAGGGCGATATTAAATAAGCGGCTTTTAAAAGAGGCTGCGGCAAATTTTGGATTTGAAGGCTGTTATATGTTTACTACCGAACAACCAAATAAAGATTATATGGCACAGGCCCGGTTTTTTAACCCAAGTATTGGGATTGACGAGGATCCTGCTACAGGAACAGCAGCAGGCCCCTTAGCCGGTTACCTCGAAAAGCTGGGCTATATCGAAAAAGACAGCGACTATTATATTGTGCAAGGTATATTCGTTAATCAGCCATCCACCGTTCGGGTTAAGGTAGTTGATGATGGAATCTGGGTAAGCGGTTCCTCGGTTATTGTAATGGAAGGGAGTTTGTTATTATAGGATATTTGATGTTTATTAAACCGATTGCAAATTTAAATGAGATACAATCGAAGTGTTACAATAAGGAACGGCGAATATACACCGGGGGAAAGCTGATTCTATCATTATCGTTGGTGTCTGCGAAATTTTCAACTTCTGAAACCCATTTTAATCTGGTCAAGTCTTCGAGTTTTTAATAATTCCAAAATATGAAACTTTAACAGGATGATTCCCACAAAATTGAAATGTTGATTTTTTAAGCTAATTTACACTTGGTCGGCCATGAAACAACCAATATTACCAACTTGGTTGATCCAGTATAGTAATGATATGAGCGGTTTTGCCTTTCAAAAACTTGTTCCAGAAAATCGAGATTGTTCTATACTGAAAGGCCATTCCATCCAAAAAAAGTCTATCAATAAATCCTTTCATAATTGCTGGAATGCACCCTACAAAACGGGATGAATTCAAATTATATGATTTGCCCATTTGATTTTCTCCCAAGCATCTAATGTGTCGAACTGCGAATTACGGAGAGCATATTATTAGTACTATTTTTTAAGCCGTTGTGCTTCTAAAACCACTTTATAAATGTCTTGAGAATTTCGCCCCAATACCATTTTTTAGCATTTAAATTATGTGAACGATTCGATCACATGCTTGATGTAACGGTTAACAGCTTAACATCGTTAAAACGTTTCCATGATAAAGCTGACTCGCAAATGGGTTTTAGCAGTAGTTATGCAAGCCGTTAACACAATTAAGCGCATAATTATAGGTTGTTTCTTTTTAATTCCGCTATCGCAAAATCAACTGCACGGGCCGTTAAAGCCATATAAGTTAATGAAGGGTTTTGGCATGCGGTTGATGTCATACATGCCCCATCGGTAACAAAAACATTTGGCGCGCCCCAAACCTGGTTATGCTCATTTAGTACAGAGGTGTTTAAGTCTTTGCCCATGCGGGCCGTTCCCATTTCATGTATGCCTAATCCTGGCGCCTGTTCAGAATCTTTGACCGTTATGTTTTTAAATCCGGCTGTTGTAAGCATTTCCTGTCCGTTACTTAATATATCTTCCAGCATTTTAAGCTCGTTTTCTTTATAAGAGCAGTCTATTTCCAATAGGGGCATGCCCCATGAATCGTGCTTGTCTTTGCTAAGCGTTACTTTATTATCATGATAGGGTAAACATTCGCCCATGCCCACCATATGCATCTGCCAGTTTCCCGGTTCTGTGAGCGCCTCTTTATAACCCGCCCCGATACTTTGTTCCTGCACATTCCCGGTTACCCTGGAACCGCTGCCAGCAAAGGCAAAGCCACGGATATATTCCGTGCGCCTATCACCGTTTAGGTTGGTAAAGCGCGGTACGTATATACCGGTAGGCCTTCTGCCATAAGTATATTTATCTTGCAAGCCTTCATATTCGGCAGTTACACTGCCCCGGTAATTATGATCCATCAGGAAATGTCCCAATACGCCGCTACGGTTTCCCAATCCGTTTGGAAATGAAGTAGATATTGAATTTTTCAGTATCAAAGTTGTATTTAGTGTTCCTGCGTTTACAAATATGATCTTCGCAAAATACTCGGACATTTGATGCGTATTGGCATCTATTACCCTTACACCGGTTGCTTTTTGCAGTTTCTCATCGTAAATGATAGAATGCACCACAGAGAAAGGCCTCAAAATCAAATTTCCGCTGGCTTTTGCAGCCGGCAAAGTAGCTGATACGCTGCTGAAATAGCCCGCAAACGGGCAACCCCTAAAACACATATCGCGATACTGGCAGGGCCCTCTTCCCTTTAGCCCTTTTGTAAGGTTCGCCGTTCTTGAGATAATAACATGCCTTTGCGGAAAGCGCGTTTCAACAGCTTGCTTAAAATGTTTTTCTATTGCATTCATTTCCATGGGCGGCTGAAATTCTCCGTCGGGCAAGTGCGGGATACCGTCGCGATTGCCGCTAATGCCGACGAATTTTTCGACATAGGAATACCAGGGTGCTAAATCTTTATACCTGATGGGCCAGTCAATCGCTATACCATCTTTTAAATTAGCTTCAAAGTCGAGGTCGCTCCAGCGTTGTGTCCACCTGCCCCACAACAAAGATTTCCCACCTACCTGGTAGGCTTTTATCCAGTCAAATGGTTTTATTTGGATGTAGGGATGCTCCTTGTCTTTCACAAAAAAATGTCTGGTTGCTTCGGTATAAGCGTAGCACCTGGAAACAATGGGGTTTTCTTCTTTATCCTTTAGCGTAAGATTGTTGTGATGCTCAAATTCCCAAGGTGCCATGGTGGCGGTAGGATAGTCTTTGATGTGTTCGATATTCCTGCCACGCTCTAAAACCAGCGTTTTAAGGCCTTTTTCGCAAAGTTCCTTTGCAGCCCATCCGCCACTCATGCCGGAGCCTACAACTATGGCGTCAAAGGTGTGTTGTTCCGTCCCTTTTGTATTAATGTTTGGCATACTATTATTGACCAATTTAATTTAATGATTATACCAGTTACCAACCAAAAGTGTCTCTTACATACATTCTGCTTTTCTTCCAGTCATCCTTTATCGGGTTAACGGGCGGTGCGTCGAAAGCAAGTTCAATAGCGGCCCTGCCTTTAAAATTCACTTTTTTTAATGCAGCGACGATGGCAGGAAAATTTATCACTCCATCTCCAACTGCCTCGGTCCACTTACCATCAGCTTTCTGATCGCGGATGTGCATATATACCATTTGACGGCCGTAAGTATGGATAAAATGCACCGGGTCAATTCCTGCCCGTACCAGCCAATTAAGGTCTGGGCCCAGTGCTATACCGGGAATGCGTGCCACGGTGCCTTTCAGGTCATGCATGTCATTTTCAACCTCGTAAGTATGGTTATGCAGGTTTGGTTGTATTTTATTTTTATCACAAATCTTCCATATTTCTTTTAAAACTTCGGCCTGGGCATCCAATTCGTCTTCGGTTTTTTTATGGCGCGCATCACCCACTGATATGCCGAATGTTTTACCGCCTGCCTGGTGCAATCTTTGTGTAATCAGGCCTATGTCTTCCAGTATTTGGGTATGCTTGCTTTTATTCCACATATCTGCGCCATAGCTGCTGCCGGTTACCGGCACACCATATTTGCCGCTCAGGTCGAGTAGTTTTTGTACCGCGTCATCATGCCTTAAAATAGCCTCCATCAATTCCAAACCACCTATACCGGCATATTTAAAATCGCTGAAAATTGTTTCGAGTACCGGCGTGCAATCGTAACCGCTTTCGGGCGGATACTTGCTGGCGTATATCCAAAGGTGGCCGCTAACCGGCACGGTTTTATTGAAGTTACCGGCCACTACGGTTTTTGTTAATGCCGCACCAGCCAGCAAGGCTGATGAGTCTATAATAAAGCGGCGGCGTGATTGATTCATATAGCTTTGTTAATGATTTGATGAGAGGCCTAAAGCCGTTTAGCAAAAGGAGATTAAACGTTTGAGGTGATAATGCTGACTTTGCTGACAACCCCTGTTGCCTTATCCTTGAGGATACGGCTGATGTTTCCGTCGGGTAATATCTCTTCCTTGATCAGGTAATGATGCTTGTCATAATCGTGGTAACTTATCGAATGTGCTTCTGCTTCAGTACCACGCCACACGGGCAAATCAACAGGTACCCAGGTACCCGATGCTGCAGATTTGTAGGCTGCATCAATCAGGCAGTTAACTACATACCCATCGTAAAATGTTTCTGAAGGTTCCCGGTGGTTTTCAATGGCGTCAAACATATCAGTAAACATGTGGCTATAACCCAACTCATGCACCTCATCGCCTACCGGGAAAAGCCAACCGCTGTTCGATTCGGCTTTTTCGGCTACATAACCAGCTCCCTTGCCAGTGCTGAACATCTCAAACCCGGTACGTAAAAAGCTATTGAGCCAAATTGTACCCTCTGTTCCCATTACTTCGTCCCTTAAGTCCATCCCTCCGCGAAAGCACCAGCTCACTTCAAACTGACCTATTGCGCCATTAGCGTATTTTACTAATCCGATAGCATGGTCTTCGGCGGCTATGGGGTGCACCTGGGTTGCGGCCCAGCACATTACCTCAACAGGTTTAACGCCTTTACCAATAAAATTTCTGGCAATCTCAATACAATGGCAGCCCAGATCAATAATAGCCCCACCTCCCGATTTTTCCTTATCCCAAAACCAGTCGCTGTGCGGGCCGGGATGGGCTTCCCTTGATTTTGCCCACAGTACGCGGCCAATGCTATTGTTCTTTACGCTTGCCAGTGATTTTAAAAACTTAGGGGTGTAGCAGAGGTCCTCAAGATAGCCACCCATAATTCCGGCTTTTTCTACCAATTCCATCATTAATTTGGCTTCTTCGCCGTTGCGGCCCAATGGCTTGGTGCATAAAACATGCTTACGGGCTTTAGCACATGCTTCAATCGCGGCATAATGAAGGTGGTTGGCAAGCGCAATGATCACCACATCAACTTCGGGGTGGTTAACCGCTTCTGCCATATCCGTAAAAAAATGGGGCACATCATAATAGCCCGCAAATTTTTCGGCATTGGCTTCAGTGCGCGAGTAAACAACGTGCAGCGTGTCTTTTCTACGCTGCCCAGCGAGGGTATCCGCATAAAATCGGGCAATGAATCCCGATCCAAGTATTGCTATTCTCATAAACTTTTAGAATAATTCAGGTCAATCATCAGGTTTCCGTACAGCTTGCCAAAATATTGGCAAATTGTACGTAGGAAATCTGAGAGAGAGATTTAGTTGATTTAACAATTCAAAATAGCTGCATTTATTTGAAGTAAACTACCTTGTAGCTGTTCTGAAATGATACTTTTCTAACATTAACGTTCATCAATAGTAGGATACCGTTTTCTTAGAATTTCCATCATGTGCGCGTTGATATCCCACTGGCTGGCTATCGGCTGATGCGAACCGGGCAAAAGCGTAGTGTAAGGAGGTGCTCCGAATTCCGGGGTGATTGTAAAATCAGAAGCCCCTTGTTGGCGCTTTAGTTTAATCACGCGATCCCACCAGCCCAAATGGTGTTGCAGAGCAACGGCCCAAAGTGGATCTCTCGGGTCGGGGACCTGCGGCCCTTCAGTATGCCCGATACGCGCATGGAGATGATCCGTATGTTTTATGGCCAGATCTACGGCTTCCGGCTGATCTTCCAGGTAAGTCTCGGCCACATTGCACCAATGGGAAATATCCAGGGTAATCCTGATTGCCCGGTTTTGCTGGAGGTAGGCTTTTGTAATATGCGCCGCAAAACTCCATTTGCCGCGATGCGTTTCATGTATAATAGGGATACCTGTTCTGGTGCTAATTTCATCGGCGAGTTTAATTAATTGCAGGTTTTGCTCCACTGTAAAATGATCTTTGCCCGTTTGCGAATTAATGAAAAGCGGACTGCCGGAAACAAGGCTAAGTAAATTTTCTTCGTAAACCCTGAGATGCGTATGGAAATCCTGATCGACTGTTTGCCAGTGCTGCCCTATGAATGACAAGTTATATTGTTTAAGACCCTTTATAATGATCGACCTTTCTTCGGATGTCAACGTGGGCGGAAAGCCCATTTCAACACCATCGTAACCAGCATCCTTTACTTTCTTAAAAAAGATATCCCAGGGCAGGTTTTCCGAGCCCCACCTCGGGCAAAAAAACAGAATTTTCATATATAGATTGTTTATTTACAGATTAGAAAAGTTAGTTGAATTAAGGGCACCTTTGTTGCTTTGTGTTAGATTATGCCTTAACGATGTATTGGTTTCTGTATGCTAAAGGGCTTAATCCATATAAGCTTTTAAATTGCCTGTTAAAGTTGGACAGATTATTAAACCCTGATGCAAAGCAGATTTCCGAAACGCTTTTGTCGGTATCAGCCAGCAACCTGGAGGAGTGGCTAAGCCTTATTTCGTTCACGAAGGCTGAGAACGTTTTGCGGGTACGCTGGCTAAAATACCGTGAAAATGAATTTTCGGCCATGTGTACCAAACCTGCTACTTCTGTGACGCTAATCTCCGACAGGAAATTTTTCATCACGTAATCAAATACCTTGCTCAGCCTTTCAGATTCCTTGTCGTTCTCGCCTTTAACCGGCTGATTGGAGATGTTCCTCTTGTCCTTTGTGTCAGCCAGCGTATGTAAAATATCGAGGAGCTTTAAGATCCGCGGAACGCCTTTTAGTTCGAGTAGTTGATGCATCTGTTCGGCCACTATGGCGTTTGCCCTGCCTTTTATATCAAGCCCCATCGCCGACCTGCTTAAAAGTTCCCTTATCTTTCTACAGGCTGGCAAAGCCAAAAAGTCGTCGCCTATGGAACTTGCCAGGAAGTGGATAACAATAGAGCTTGCCCTTAAACCGGATTGGGGCTGATAATAGGGTGGGTCGTTGCGGTACAAATGAGGCACATTCGGGCCAATCAAAGCGAGGTCTCCCGGGCTAAAGCTTTTGATATTATCCCCTATAAAACGCTTGCCCGTACTTTCGGTTACCAGCACAAGTTCATATTCGGGGTGGTAATGCCAGGGCGTAGGATAATAATCATAGTCGAAATATTTTACGACGAACGATTCTTCTTCCTCCCTTGGCAAATATTCGAGTACGGGTTTCATTTTAAATTTTTTGTAATGATAGGAAAAAAATACAATGTTAGGAAAGTATCAATTTTAGCATACCTTGTTGTGGATGCTTTTTGCTTTAGCAAGTAAGTTTGCTTAATAATAAATCAAATTATGTCAGATCGTCAATTAACCACCGAACAAATAGCTGCCTACAATCGGGATGGCTATATCGTAATAAAAAGCTTTTGCAGCCGGCTCGAAGCTGAAAAGTTGTACCAGACAGCTCTACAGGATGATGCCATGAAAAAAAACGCGCTCGACCTGAACGACCAGACCGGCAAGAAGACAAAGCTTTCGTTATGGTTTACGCCCGGCGATAATGTATTTGGATATTTAACGCGAAGCGAAAAAATGGTGAAATCAGTTACCGCTTTATTAGATAGCACAGCCCCGGTATGCCACTTTCATTCTAAATTGATGCAAAAAGAACCCAAGGTTGGCGGGGCATGGGAATGGCACCAGGACTATGGTTACTGGTACAAAAACCAGTTTATGTTTCCTAATCAGTTGATCAGCGTGATGATAGCGCTAACCCCGGCTAATAAAGCTAATGGCGGGCTACAGGTTATTAAAGGTTCTCATAAATTAGGCAGGGTGAATCATGGTTTTTCGGGCGAACAGGTAGGGGCCGATATGGTGATGGTAGAAAACGCGTTAAAAACAATGGAATTGGTTTATTGCGAACTGGAGCCAGGAGATGCACTTATATTCCATAGCAATTTGCTTCACCGCTCTGAGGCAAATCTTTCGGACTACCCACGCTGGTCCATCATTTCCTGTTACAGTTCGCAATCCAACCTGGCATATAGCGAAAACTCTACATCATGGAAAACGCCGGTAAATATTGTACCAGATAACGCGATACTTGAATGGGAAACTTCTGACGCCGCTGCAGTTGATTTTTTAGTAAAAGAAAATGACCCGGCATTAAAGGAAACTGGTTGGGAGAATAAAGTTAAAACTGTTTAGCACACGTCCGTTTTCATCTTGTGTAAAACATCCTCCGTAAAACCCCGATTAATTTGATGTACTTCAACTAAATATTGGTTTAGTCATCATTACCCATGAAGTTTACTAATGAAAAAAAAAAACCTTTTAGCGTTTAATATAATTTTAATGACTGTGTCTGCGTTTTGCCAAATGCTGACAGGGCAGCTCAACGATTGCAAGGCAACGCTAAAAGATGGAACACTTACCCTTGAAAACAGCCTACTTATTCGCACCTATAACTGGAACGATGGTATCCAAAGTACTGCATTAACCGATAAAAGCACGGGGTACAAGTGGGTTTTGGCTGGTACCCGTGCCGATAGTTATTTCCCGGGCGCGGGTAAACCGGCTAACGGTAGCTTTAAAGTTGAAAGTATACCGGCAAACAGCATATCCCCCGTGTTTTTAAAAGCAGAGGTTTATGTTAAATTAGGCAACCTGGAAGTTAAGAGAGTATTCAGGATCTATGAAAATTGCCCTGCTATCGCTTGTGATTACTATCTACGGGGCAATGTTACCGGTAAATGGTCTGATGAGATGGTTAATAATGGTGAATTACATAACATTGAAACCAACGATGACCAACCCACGAGAGGAGAAAAGGTACCGGTTATGGAAACACTCGCTTTGCCGGGGACGCACTGGAATTTACATACCGTAAAGTTTTTTGATATTACAGATCGTAACAATACGTTGGTTCAGGAACATGAGCAGTTAATTTACCGCGCGGAAAGCCGGATGGCAGGTACCTTGCTTTTTGCTGATGAATTATTAGGCGACCGGGGCCTATTTATTTTAAAAGAAGCTCCAACATCGTATGTACAGTTAGCTTATCCGGGCTTTGATTTTAGGGCCCGCACGGGTAGCGTAGAAGCTGTTGGCTTTGGCGTTAGCCCCGGTGACTTATCACCCGATAAATGGATTCGCTGTTATGGAATAGTAACAGGTGTGACAAGCGGCGGTGCGTTGGGGCGTTTACAAGCGCTGCGATCTTACCAGGAAAAGGTTCGTGTTCATCAACCCGGGCGGGATGAAATGATCATGATGAATACCTGGGGTGACCGCAGCCAGGATAAACATATCGGCGAAGCATTTACTATAAAAGAGCTGTATGCGGCACATCGCTTGCACATTACCCATTTCCAGGTTGATGACGGATGGCAGTCGGGCCGCTCATCAAATTCTGCTTTTAAGGGAGGTACGCTAACCAATATTTGGGATAATGCCAATTACTGGAAGCCCGATCCAATAAAGTTTCCAAATGGGCTGGCGCCGCTTGTAGATCTCGGCAAAAAATTGGGTATAGAAATCTGTTTATGGTTTAACCCAAGTAAAGATAGTAGCTATATCCACTGGAAAAATGATGCGGAAGCACTAATCAGTTTGTATAAAACTTATGGTATTCGCACCTTCAAAATTGACGGTGTGCAGATCATCGACAAAAGAGGAGAAGTGCATCTACGTAAGATGTTTGACACGGTAATGGCCGTAACAAACAATCGGGCTGTTTTCAATCTCGATGTGACCGCGGGGCGACGAAATGGCTATCATTATTTTAATACTTATGGTAACATATTTCTGGAAAATCGATATACCGACTGGGGTAATTATTATCCTCATACTACCCTGAGAAATTTATGGATGCTTTCCAAATATATTCCGGCTCAAAATCTCCAAGTCGAATTTCTGAACAATTACCGGAATGTAGATAAATACGCAGCCAATGATTTGCTTGCTCCTTCTAAAAATACCCTGGACTATGAGTTCGCTTTAACAATGATGGCACAACCATTAGCATGGATGGAAGCGACCGGGCTGCCTGAAAAAGCGTTTGCTGTTGCTCCGGTGATAAATAAGTATCGGAGTTTACAAGCAGATATACATTCAGGCCAGATCTTTCCTATCGGGAATGAACCCTCCGGAACTTCGTGGACAGGCTTTCAGTCTATAAAAAAGAATGAGGGCTATATATTGGTGATCAGGGAAAGAAATAACCTTAAGAAGGCTTGGATAAAAACCTGGCTGCCCCTAGGTAAAAAAATAGCGCTCAAAACACTTATGGGAATTGGGCACAACCAGATTACTAAAATAAATTCGCTTGGTGAGTTACGAATACCCTTACCAAAGCCGAATAGTTATGTGCTATATTATTACTTCATTCAAAAATGAATACGGCAATTGAGAAAATAATTCCGGGTTAAACGTAGCACTCGAGGTTGCCTCTTGAAAATGAACATGAGTGGCATCACTTGTTGATTTCCATTTCCTAACATTAGTCAATGCTTCTGTAATGAAACTAAATTTAAAATGGAAATTAAATCCCTCTCCAGAGTGGAATAATTTCGAACCAATTTATCACCCAAATGCGTGTTTTAAATGATTAGAGCTGATTGATGCTATGGAAACCGTATAAAATTCGAACTCTTTCTCATACGTATTTCGGGCAAACGGAAGGTTATTTAACTACAGCCCTTACACTATCAAGATTTTGGATACGTCCAAAAAGAGTTCTGATATTACCATTTCTATGCGAAGAAACCCTAAGTGCATAACATAATCGGAGTTTTAGTGTATGTTATGGAGATGTTGACCACCTGATTCCGGGCCAAACTGACCAGGCAATTAGCTGACGTGGGGCGTGCAGCAAACGCTATAAAAGCGTGTACAAAAATAGTTATTTAAAAGGCAATTTCATTAGTAGCTGGATTCCGGTTCAACATTACGTTTTCTTCTCATAGATTCTCCCTTCAGTTCGATGCGGTGCGCATCATGAACGATCCGGTCCAGGATCGCATCAGCAACCGTTTTTTCACC
>NZ_JBSRZI010000026.1:0-18996 GCF_054057495.1 Mucilaginibacter sp. UYNi724
GTCAGTTTGCCCCGGAATGGGGTGGTCAATTTGACGCGGAATCACTGGTCACATTCCGCCGGAATTGGGTGGTCAATATCAGCGGTATATCCAGGAACCAACCCTGCATGCGGCGAAAATTGGCGTAAATGCCGAAGGCGGGATAATCACCTTAACAGGTACCGTTGACACCCATTTGAAAAAGACCAAGGCAGAAGACGCGGCCAAAAATGTAATTGGTGTAAAGGCGGTTGTAGAAAAATTAGATGTTACGTACAGGGATGAACACGAAATAACTGACGATGAGATAGCGCAGGAAGTTTTAAATGCTTTAAAAACGGACTTGGAGGTTCCTGATGAACTGGTTAAAGTTCAAGTAGAGAACGGATGGGTTACCTTAACAGGGGAACTCCCGTGGAATTATCAAAAACAAGCTGCACAAATAGCGATCAGGCATTTGCCCGGAGTTAAAGTTCTTTCTAATGATATTTCAATAGAACCGGAAGCGGATAACGAATTAGAGAAAGCCGCTATTGAAAGCGCATTCAGACGCAGCGCTTCAATAGACGAAGCTAATATCCACGTAAGTGTACTTGGCAACAACGTACGGTTGACGGGTGTGGTCAGATCCTACAGTCAACGCGACGAAGCGGAACGGATGGCTTGGAACGCTCCCGGTGTGCAGGCCGTGGATAATGAGATCGCAATAGACTTCAACGAATAAAAAAAATGACAATCTACCTCCAAATTATCTGGCTTTTATTACTGGCCATACCCATCGCCTGCGTGGCCTGGACGGTTACGCATGAAGAGGTTTTTCGTGAACCACGGGAGTATTGCGTTCGACGAAATAAGGAAGGTAAAACCTTAGTGGTACGGAAGTTTTTTTACCTGTTTACCTGTGAATACTGCTTCAGTCATTACGTAACCATCGTCTTTCTCTTTTTAACCAGTTACCATTTATTAATGACCGACTGGCGTGGCTATCTGATCGCGGGCTTTGCCTTAGTTTACGTAGCCAATGCCTACATGAGCCTCTTTGGGCTGATCCGTCAGGATATCGCAAAAGAAAAAGCAGAGATCAAATGCCTTAATGAAGAAGTGGAAAAATTAAAATCCGCTGCCCGTGATTGAAGTTATGCATGCGAATGTGCCCGGATCGGCTATGCATTTAAAAGGTAACTGTTTTTAAACATATTCCCAGGTGACGAACGTCATTACCCCGGTAGCTGATTGTCTGCACCTTTGATGTATCAGGAAGCCAAATAACTTAAAGCCCCTGAAAACATCGAAAATGAGAACAAACGAAGAATTGCAACAAGACGTTGAAAACGCGATCAAATGGGAACCGTTATTGAACGCCGGTGAAATTGGCGTAACTGCCAAAGACGGTGTGATCACGCTGACCGGAACCGTTGACAATTACCTTAAAAAAAAAGAAGCTGAAAATGCCGCCAAAAGTGTTGCCGGCGTAAAAGCGGTAGCAGAAGACATTACCATCAAATTCCCGAGCGATTTCAGAAAAAGCGATACAGAAATTGCCAAAGAAGTAATCGACGCTTTAAAAGCTAACTGGATACCAGATGGCAAGATCAAGGTAGTTGTTGAAAACGGATGGGTAAAACTGGAAGGTGCCTTGCATTGGAACTTCCAAAGAGACGCAGCTAAAAACGCGGTCAAACCGCTGATGGGTGTGATCGGCGTAACTAATGATATCAAGATCCAGGCCGAAAGCCATGACGAGATCGAAACGAAAGAGATTGAAGAAGCGCTTGCGCGTAACTGGTCTGTTAGTGACCAAGGTATTGAAGTAAAAGTAAACGGCAGCCGGGTTACTTTAACAGGCTCGGTACATTCACTTTATCAAAAAGATGAAGCGGACCGTATTGCCTGGAACGCTCCCGGTGTTTGCATAGTGGATAACGAGTTGAATATCGACTATTACGAAAACTAAATCCTGGCTGGAGGCGGGCCTCCAGCTTTAATAATCATCACTCACCTTTTAATCAATATCAGGCATGTTGCTTCAAACACCACTATACCATAATGTATTCGAGACAAAACGCTGCCAGGAGATATCGGCAGTATTAATTGAAACGGAATTAGCGCAGGCTGAAAAAAGATTGGAAACGTGGGAAAATAAAAGCTACTATCAAAAGGTAGCCTCATTAGCTAAGGTAGCTGACCTGTTACCTGACCACACAGATAAGCTTTCTGTGCTGATCAAGGCAGAGATCGATTCCCTGCTGGCCCAAAGTTACCGCGAGATCGCGCTTTTATAGGCATGATACCGGACGCCAATTACCTAAATAAATATAGAATATGCCTTTACTGACAAATACGCGGGAATTCTTTGACGAGACCGGAAACATTACCAAATTCACCGGGCGATTCTTTTCACATGGGATGAAACCCAGATATGAGCTAAAGGAATTGATTGCGCAATGCTATATCATTGGCTATAAGTCCTTACCGCTGGTGGGCCTGACCGGGTTTATCATGGGCTTGGTATTGACCATGCAGTTAAGGCCTTCGCTGGTCAGCTACGGTGTAGAATCCCAGTTACCGGTGATGGTGGGCATCGCCATTGTACGCGAAATAGGCGCGGTGATCACCGCGCTTATTTTTGCGGGCAAGATCGGCAGCAGCATTGGTGCTGAACTCGGCTCCATGAAAGTGACCGAGCAGATCGACGCCATGGAAGTAAGCGGGACTAATCCGACTAAATATCTGGTGGCTACGCGTGTCATCGCTACTACCTTTATGCTGCCAATACTCACCATATTAGGCGATGCCATCTCTCTGTTAGGTGCCTACATCGGCGTAAATATTAATTCAGTAACGAGCATCAAATTCTTTTTCAATCAAGTCTTTCAGAGCATCGGCTACAGTGACGTGCTCCCGGCAGTAATCAAAACAATCTTCTTCGGATTTGCAGTGGGTATAATCGGCTGTTATAAAGGCTTTAACTCTACCAAGGGAACAAGAGGTGTAGGCAGTTCGGCGAATTCAGCGGTTGTATTGGCTTCTGTACTCATTTTTGTCATCGACCTTTTAGCGGTACAGTTCACCAACTTATTAGGCTTAAATTAAAAATAATGAAAGCGCCCGTTCAAAACGACGAACCGAAAATTCCGGTTATTACGATCTCACATGTTTTCAAGCGTTTCGGACCAAATGTGGTCCTGAAAGATTTTAACCTCGTTATCAATAAGGAAGAGAACGTAGTGATCCTGGGCAAATCAGGTTCCGGTAAATCTGTCCTAATTAAATGCATTATCGGGCTGTTAAAGGCCGATAAAGGAAGCATCAATGTATTTGGTGATGATGTCACCAAATTAAGTGACGATGAACTGGATAAAGTTCGTACAAAAATGGGGTTTCTGTTTCAGGGTAATGCCTTGTATGATTCTATGACCGTCCGCGAAAACCTGGAGTTCCCCCTACGCCGACATTGGACGGACCTTACCCAATCCAAGGTCAACTCAATGGTAAAGGAGGCTTTGGAAAACGTGGGCCTGGCTCACACTACAGAAATGATGCCTGAGGAATTATCCGGTGGGATGCTGAAAAGGATCGCGCTGGCCCGCACAATGATCCTCAAGCCCGAGATCATTTTGTACGATGAACCGACGACAGGGCTTGACCCGGTTACGGCGCGGGAGATCGATCAGCTGATATTAACCTTACAAAGAAAATATCTTACGTCTTCAATCATTATTTCACATGATATGAATTGCGTAAAAAATATATCCGACCGGGTGGTGCTGTTATTGGACGGCATATGCTACGCGGATGGCACTTACCAGTCACTTGAAAGTTCAGGAGACAAGAAGATTAAACAATTTTTTGAATCATAGACCATGGCAAATAAAGGTGAAAATAATATTAAACTGGGTGTGTTTGTACTGGCAGGCTTGCTGGTGCTCATGGCATCCTTTTATATGATCGGCAAGAACAGGAATATCTTCGGCAGCAGCTTTGAATTGAAGGCCCGCTTTAATAACCTTAACGGGTTGATGGAAGGGAACAATGTACTGTTCTCAGGTATCCAGGCGGGGACCGTCAAAAAAATTACGATGATCAACGACACGCTGATCGAAGTGACCTTAGCGATTGACAATAAAACAAGTGCTTTCATCCACAAAAATGCATTAGCAGGTATAGGTACAGAAGGCTTAATGGGGAATAAAGTAGTTAACATACAGGCGAAACGAGGCAGCAGCCCGATGGTAGAGACCGGCGATATCCTGGCGGCACAAAAAATGATCAATACCGATGAAATGCTGCTGACGTTGTCCAAGACTAATAACAATATTGCCACCATATCCGAAAGCTTGAAAAACGCCGTCCTGGGGATCGACAGCAGCGCACTGATTAAATTGCTGAACGATAAGCGGATAGGGACCAGCTTGCGCTCTTCCTTAAAAAGCATCAATCAAGCGAGCGTCAACGCGGACAAACTGACGCGGGGATTAAACGATATGATCGTGCACATCAAACAAGGCAAGGGCGCAGCTGGCGTATTAATTTCAGATCCTGCAGTGGCGGGCGATCTCAAAAGTGCTATAAGCAATATCCGCTCGTCGACTGAACATGCCAACCAAATGACGGGGCAACTACAGGAGATTGTCCAAAACGTCAATCATGACCTTTCTAATGGAAAAGGACCATTGCATGGCCTGCTTAGAGATTCTACAATGACCAAAAAGATCAGTTTGAGCCTTGATAACGTGCAAAAAGGCACTGATGGCTTCAATCAAAACATGGAGGCTTTAAAACATAATTTCTTTTTTAAAGGCTACTTCAAAAACTTGGCTAAGCAACAAAAAAAAGACAGCCTGGCCCGCACCGGCAAATGATTGTGAAAGAAAAACTTAACCTATCCATCATGGTACCGCGCATTTCTATGAAAATAAAACAGGACCTTTCAGTTAAGCGGATCGATCAGCTGGAATTGGAAAACGCGCAACTACACGCGCTACTGCAAAAACAGATTGATATCAACCATTCGAAAACCGTTTTCCTGGCCAAAGTATCTCATGATTTGCGGTCCCCGTTAACTAACATTCAGCTTTCCGCCTCGCTGATCGAGCATTACTACAAGTACATGAACGAGGAGAAGATATTCGGTCACTTAGGCAAAATAAAAGACGCGGTGAGCAATTTCGTCGTGATCCTGAATAATTACCTTCTCAATGAACAAGATCAAAAAGTTGACGAAGATCAGTTTACCGGGTGACCGGTGACATCGGTCCAACGGCCTATTATCAGCAGTTTTGCAGAAAGACTTCGTGATCCTAATAGCAGCGGTCCTTATATATAAAAACTAATTATGCCTATAGCAACCATTAATCCCTTTAACAACAAAGTTGTTAAAACATTTGAAGAAATGAAGCCGGAGACCATCGATGCCGCCATAAGTCAGGCAGAAGAGCGGAAGTATTACACCGTGTTGCGCAGATGATGCGTGACAGATCAGATCAGCTTTCAAAGCTAATTACTTTAGAGATGGGTAAATTATATGCGCAAAGCCAGGGCGAGATCGCTCTAAGCGCGGATATCATCGACTATTACGCCACCAATGGCGAACATTTTTTGGTAAACGAGCATTTAAAGCCTGAATTTGGTGAGGCATACATTCAGAAAAGTCCGATCGGCGTGCTCCTTGGTGTAGAGCCGTGGAATTTTCCCTTCTACCAAGTCGCCCGTTTCGCAGCACCAAATATTATGGCCGGCAACGTGGTTCTGGTTAAACACGCCTCTAATGTACCGCAATGTGCGCAAGCCATTGAAAATATATTTTTAGAGGCAGGGGCTCCAAAAGGACTATACACGAACCTATTTATTTCCGGCGCCAATGTTTCCCAATATATCGCCGATGAACGCATCAAAGGGGTTTCCCTGACGGGCAGTGAACTTGCGGGTGCGAGCTTGGCCGCAGCAGCAGGAAAAGCATTGAAAAAATCTGTTTTAGAATTAGGCGGTAGTGATGCATTCATCGTTTTGGAAGACGCCGATATTGACCAGGCGGTGGCCTGGGCGGTAATAGGCCGCATGAATAACACCGGCCAGTGCTGTGTTGCCGCAAAAAGGTTCATCGTAGCGGAGGCGGTCGCAGATGAGTTCTTGACCAAGTTCAAGGCACAACTAACAGGGTTGAAAGTTGGTGACCCAATGGATAGTGAAACACAGCTTGGCCCTTTAAGCAGCGAAGCTGCGGCTGTGCAGCTTGCAGATCAGGTTAAACGCTCGGTAGATGACGGAGCAAAGGTAATCCTTGGTGGCAAACGCATAAACCGTCCGGGTGCTTTTATGGAAGTTACGATATTAACGGATATTGAACCAGGCATGGCTGCTTATCATGAAGAGTTGTTCGGACCGGTAGCGTCATTTTATCGCGTTAAAGATGAAGCACATGCCATCAGGCTGGCTAATGACTCGCCATTTGGCTTGGGTGGTACAGTATTTACCGCTGATAAAGAAAGAGGCAAAAATGTCGCGGCCATGATCGATACCGGTATGGTTTTCATCAATCACCCTACCTGGACACAGCCTGATCTTCCTTTCGGGGGCACTAAACGTTCCGGTTACGGCCGTGAGCTATCTGCCCTTGGGGTCGAAGAATTTGTTAATAAAAAACTGATCAGGTTCAGTGAATATGCAGACCCTTTTTAGAACCGGACAGAAGTTAAATATTTTCAGATCGGAGACTACTGCTGTAGCCTCCGATCTTTTTTTTGCAATAATCGGCTAACCCAATTAAATGAGTATGTGTTGCGAATCACTTTTTACCCTGATTCGCATCATCGGCACTTACACGGCGTTTCCTGAAATTTACACCATCAATACACCAAGTACCGTCAATGCGGTATCCCAAATTAAATCAAATGGAAAACGTAACTGAAATGTCCGACCGCGCAGAGCAATACTACATTAGCACCAAACGCTGGGTATCTGATCTTGAATTCTTTCAAATTGAAACTGATTTCCTGGGACATTTACAGCAAGATTATTTTATCCGCTTATTTGAGCCAATTGACGTTGCCAAATTAAAAGATGTTAGCAATAAGCTCTTGAAACTGCAATTAGACATGAAAGATGCCCATATGCAGTGCAGTATGCAACTGGATCGTTTAAGCCTGATCGCTGAAAACGAAGCTACTGAAGACATCTCCTATTTAGCGATCGAGAACAATACCTTATCCGACCTGATCAGCATGCTGACCACGGAATATTATGATGTAAAAAAGGAACTCTTCAAATTGGCGGAAGGTGTAATGCGTGAAAATAAATTCTTGCTGTCTTAAAAATATCAGGAGAGCTAAAACAAGCGATGATTGATCACAAGAAATCGTCTTAATTTATTTAAAGAATTTAAATCAAAACAATGTTAAGAGAACTCAACGATACACAAATAGAAGCCTTATTGAAAAATGAACTGACCGGAAGGATCGGGTGTCAATCAGAGGGAGTGGTCTATATTGTTCCGGTAAATTATGTTTATGACGGGGCGAACATTTATTGTCATTCCGCTAAGGGGATGAAGATCGACATGATGCGGGAAAACCCCGAAATTTGTTTCGAGGTAGAAAACATTAAGGATGTAACGAATTGGGAGACGGCCATTGCCTGGGGAAGATTTGAAGAGATCACGGACATGGCCGAAAAGCAAAAAGTACTGCAACAATTGACTAATAGGATCACGCCTTACATCATCGACGATTCTATTACCCGTGAACATGGTTTTGCGGATGAGGAAAGCGATATCGGTACAACCATCGAGTTGATCATATATAAGATTGTTGTCCATAAAAAAACCGGTCGTTTTGAAGACAGATAATCTATAAATGGCGAAGATCGGATTAGTGCTTTCGGGTGGCGGCGTAAAGGGAATAGCCCATCTTGGTCTGTTAAAGGCGCTGGAGGAATTGGGTATTAAACCAACAGTGATCTCAGGCGTTAGCTCGGGCGCGGTTATCGGGGCTTTATATGCAGCCGGTTATACACCCATGCAAATATTAAGCATGGCAAAGGATCATTCGCCCATGAGTGTCATGGCTGTAATCCTTACTGCCGGAGGCCTTTTTTCACCTGAAGTTTTAAAGGACGTGCTGATGGAAGCCTTACCACAAAATGATTTTGCGCTGCTAAAGATCCCATTATTTGTAACGGCTACTGATCTGAACAATTGCAGCAGCATAACTTTTTCTGAAGGCGTTTTGAATGAGGTTATCGTCGGTTCATCAGCAGTCCCGGCAGTATTTGATCCGATTCCCCATAAGCATTTTTTGCTGGTAGATGGCGGCGTGCTCAATGATTTTCCGGTAGATTGCCTGACCGGCAAATGCGATAAGATCATCGGGTCACAAGTCAATAAACTGGTCAACAGTGAAGGGATCAAATTGTCACGGCTTCAGGTGCTGGAACGATGTTTTCATTTGGCAAACGCTGAAAATTGTGCTTCCCAGGCAAGGCTATGCGATATATTGATAGCGCCGCTGCTTACGCCATACAATATGGTTGAAATGAAATATGCAGATGAGATCTTCGAGATCGGGTATCAGGCCACCATGGCTCAAAAAGAAGATCTTTTGTTACTTATTAATTGAGACCAGCTTGCAGAAACCCGTCCTGAATATCTTTGCGCCACCCCGATACAATTATCCGCCACCCATATGAAAATGGTGAGCCCGCTCTTTATCTCGGTAGCTAAAGTTGGTTTAACCTTGACCCTGTTCCTGATCGGTGGCGGTTTGTCGAGAAGTGTGTTAACAGCAGTAGGTTTTAGCCTTTGTTTCAAGGTGTGGTGCTGCGGATCGCTACATCTACAGCGGCTTTGTATGCGGTGATGCATTTGGCGTAATGCAACTATGATTAGAATCAGCTTCCTGCCAACGGATATCCTTTAGCGATCCAATTGGTTTGCAGGTTTACCGGAAGATTTAGCAGCTTTACGTTTGTAAAGCCCATTTTCTTCAATTCCTGGAAAGCCGGCCTGATGTTCGGACATTTTGGGAAAGGGCAACAGCCGCAATAAATTACGATAGCGGTGTTTTTAGGTAGCACAGTTACTATGCTTTTTAGCGCTTTCAGGTTTTCTATTTTACCGGCTGCACCAATATGTTTAGCTCCTTTAATGTCTTCAACCGCACCAATGTTTAGTATTAGCGGTAATTTACCCGGGTTTCCTTTAATGCTTGCAGCAAGTATAGCAGGCTCCATCAATTCACTGTTTGTCCAGGGATAGTTATTAAGTACGGAAGGTACAGCTACCGGGGATGTCTGCGCTTTGGCTGTTGAAGACCATAAGCCGGCTATTAACAGGCAGCAAATTGTTAGGATTGTTTTAATTTTCATTGAGGTGGAATTATAGTGCTTTATTACAAGATCAAATGTATTCATAAAAGATAATCAAAAAGCAAATGGGTTTATATTGAAATGCAGGAACGCCCTTCTAAATAAAAAGTAATTAGATTACTGATATCAAAGCACCACCACTATCTGGTTGTTTTAACCAACCAATAGGCACTAAAATGTGGCCAAGGTCTTGTAGCTCTGCTTCAAATCTTGCAGTTCCTTCTTCTGCGACAGCTACCAGCAGGCCGCCGCTTGTTTGCGGATCGGCTAATATATGTTTCTGTTCTTCGGTCAACGGGCTAATCTTGCTACCGTAACTGTTCCAGTTACGCTGTGTACCGCCCGGAAAACACTTTTGTTCCAGGTAACCCGCTAACAATGGAATAACCGGTACTTTATCAAACTCAATAACTGCCGCTAAACCGCTGCCTTCGCACATTTCTGTGAGGTGGCCTAATAAGCCAAAGCCGGTTACATCGGTCATGGCCTTTACATTGTCCATCCGGCCAAATACTTCGCCAAGCTTATTTAAGGTGGTCATGCTCTTTAATGCGATAGCTGCATCTTCTGGCAGTAATACCCCTCGCTTTTGAGCGGTTGACAAGATACCCACGCCCAAAGCTTTGGTGAGGTATAAACGACAACCAGTGGTAGCAGTGGAATTTTGTTTCAATTGTGAGATATTAACGATCCCATTAACCGCCAAGCCAAATACAGGTTCGGGGCAATCAATACTATGGCCGCCTGCTAAAGTGATACCCGCCTCGGCACACACGGCCCTTGATCCTTCCAGTACTTTTTGAGCAACCTCCGGCGGTAACTTATCAATTGGCCACCCTAAAATAGCAATGGCCAATACCGGTTTACCGCCCATGGCATAAACGTCACTTATGGCATTAGTCGAAGCGATGCGCCCGAAATCATAGGCATCGTCTACAATCGGCATAAAAAAGTCGGTTGTAGAGATCAAAGCGGTGCCGTTACCCAAATCTAACACGGCTGCGTCGTCTCGTTTATCATTACCTACCAATAGCCTCGCATCAGGAATTGCAGCTACAGGGCTGTGCAGTATCTTATCAAGGATTGCGGGGCTAATTTTACAGCCGCAACCTGCACCGTGCGAGTATTGAGTCAGTCTTATGGTTTGATTATCCATTAGTATCAAGTATATTAGGAGTAAAATTTAAAACGTGATGAACATGTGTTGCAATGTTGGCGTCTTTTAGTTCCAATGAAAATACCCGCGCTTTATTTCGTTTGCTTAAACCGGTTCGGTAGGTTTTGTCATAGTAAACCAGAACGATCTTTACAAAGTCTTTCATGCGGCCTTCCATGATAGCTTCTATAGCGTACTTGGTTTGCTCCGGACCGAGCCGTTTACGGATGCGCTCGGTAGATTCTATTAGAAACTCTTTGGATAAACAACCATATTCAGCTGCCAATGCGTCAACCCGTTGTTCAAAGTCAACAATGATATTAATCATTGGCGCATCCCGCATTTGATGCCAGAAGGAATTAGGTATCGAACGTTTACCTATGGTCAGGCTTTCATCTTCCACCCAAATCTTTTTTTGGTTGTCCAACTTTCTGAGCTGATTGGCCAGGTTATTTTCAAATTGCTCCTGTGTCGGCTGCAGCATTTTGTTCATGCTGCCATAAGATGAACCCTGGTGCTGTGCCAGATCTTCCAGGTCAATCACCTGCTCGCCCATGCGCTGAAGTTGATGTAATAGCCGGGTTTTACCTGAACCGGTCATGCCGCCAAGAATTTGAAGCTGGTATTGTTTTTCAAACTGCTGGTGCACCCAGCCACGATATTTTTTATAACCGCCCTGTATAACGTAAACTTCGAAGCCATAGAGATCAAGCGCCCAGGCCATGGCCCCACTCCTCATACCGCCGCGCCAGCAGTGAACTGCTATCTTTTTATTCGGTGCAATTAATAAAGCTTGCTTAATAAAGCCCGACCACTTAGGGCCTGTGAGGTCGAACCCTAAAAGGATAGCCTCTTCACGGCCAACCTGCTTGTAAGTTGTACCTACTTTAACCCGCTCTTCATTACTGAAAAGTGGCAGGCTAAACGCATCCGCGATATGGCCATGCTCAAATTCCGCAGATGTTCGTACATCAATAAGAGGGATGTCAACCTGCACCTGCAGAAAATCGTTGATCAATATTGGCTTTACCATCGTGGTGCAAATATACAGTTGTATTTAATTCCCCGCTGATTTACAGGCATTCGTGCTAAAATATGTTTAACCACTGCGCAAATACTATCTCTTTCTTACTAATAATAATTAAGCCCTTACTTTTAATAAACTGGCATTGATAGCAACAACCACGGTGCTGACAGTCATTAACACGGCACCTACGGCCGGACTTAACACAATACCATGGTTATAGAGCACACCGGCAGCCAATGGTAAAGCAATTACATTATAACCTGTTGCCCAGATCAGGTTCTGTATCATTTTACGGTAAGTTGCTTTACCGAACAATACCAGGCTAACAATATCTTTGGGATTACTGTTAACCAGAACAATCCCAGCCGTTTCCGCCGCAATATCGCTTCCCGACCCTACAGCTATACCGATATCTGCCTGTGCCAGCGCAGGCGCATCGTTAACACCGTCCCCGGTCATCGCTACAAACTCGCCTTTACTTTGTAGTTCTTTGATCTTTTCTAATTTTTGATGCGGCAATACCTCGGCAATAAAACTATCCATACCTAATGTTTTACTTACGCTGGCAGCTACTTTTTTGTTGTCACCAGTAAGAAGGATAGACTTGATGTTCTCTTCTTTCAATATTTTGATAGCTTCCGCTGATTCGGGACGTATCTCATCTGATAAGGCTATATAGCCTGTCAGTTTTTGATCGATCAATACAAACACCACTGTTTCGGTGTCATTAGCACTAAAACCATCCGGGAGCGTAATGTCATTATCCTTTAAATAACCGGGACTGACAACCAAAAGTTTTTTGCCCTCTACAGTGGCTTCAACACCCTGCCCGGTAATCGCCTTAAAATTTTCGGCCTGTGGGATCGTTATTTTCAGGTCTTTAACTTTTTGCAGGATTCCTGTCGCAATGGGATGCTCTGACTTTTGTTCTAAAGCCGATGCCAGGCGTATCAACTCGTTCTCGTTAATATCTTTATCCAACAATACCACTTTCGATACTTCAAACTTCCCAACGGTGAGCGTCCCCGTTTTATCAAATACAATCGTGGTAATTTTCCTTGCATTTTCAAAAGCAGTTCTATTTTTGATCAAAAGGCCGTGTTTTGCAGACAAAGCGGTTGATTTGGCTACGACAAGCGGTACCGCTAACCCCAAAGCATGAGGACAGCAAATAACGATCACCGTTACCATTCTTTCCATCGCGAATGCCAAAGTCTGCCCTGTTAAGTACCAGTATAGAAATGTACCGATGCCTGTAACCAACGCAATTACGGTTAGCCATTTGGCTGCAGTATCTGCCAATAACTGTGTCTGAGATTTAGATTTTTGCGCATCATCTACCAGTTTGACCACCTGGGACAAATAGGAATCTTTAGCTGCATGGGAAACCGTTACTTTAAAGGAGCCATTGCCGTTGATAGAACCGGCGATTACCTTATCCCCCTTTACTTTTAATACCGGCTTAGATTCACCGGTCAGCATCGATTCGTTCAGGTAACTTTCTCCTTCCAGTATGATCCCGTCGGCTGCCACTTTTTCACCAGGCTTTATGAGGATGATATCCTTTTCTTTCAGGCTGTCTGTTTTTACGTCATGCACCATATCCGGCATAACCATGTGTGCTTCGGCTGGCATGAGTTGAACCAATAACTCCAGTTCCTTTGATGCGCCCATTACGGACCTCATTTCTATCCAGTGGCCCAACAGCATGATCAAAATAAGGGTGGCCAGTTCCCAAAAGAAATCCATCCCTTTCAAACCGAATACGATAGCAACGCTATAGCTGTAGGCAACGGTAATGGCAAAGCCGATGAGGAACATCATGCCTGGACTTTTGGTTTTTATTTCAGTAACCAAACCTGTTAGAAAAGGCCAGCCACCATAAACAAATACGATAGAGGATAAAACAAACAAAATATAGGAAGAGCCTGTAAATTCCCAGTTTACCCCCATAAAATGCTGTATCATGGTAGATAACAAAATAATAGGAATGGTCAATATCAGCACCACATAAAATCGCTTTTTAAAATCAGCGATCATCATGGCATGGTGGTCATGCTCCGACATGCCCATGTGGGCATCATGCCCTTTATGCATTTTATTGTGATCGATACCTTCCGGCATTTTGCTCATATCCATAGGTCTTGATTTAAATTGGTAATTATAATTATGCTTTATTCGCCGCTTTTTCTTTTGCCTTCATTAACCAATAGCAATGTGCGGCGCAAGCATGAAGCTTAAAGTTTTTGTACGTGGTTCCAAAATTATGCCACTGCGGATCTAAAATGGCGCAGTTCTCCTTGTCAATATCTTCGTAATCAAAACGTTTTCGCCATATATATAATATGATCTATTCTTTTTGACCATACCTGATTTTCGCCGCCAGCACCGATAAAGTTTCCGTATTGTCGATAAGATGCAATTCCTTACCGGTATTATCCCTAACCATACTGTTCTTATCAATATAGCCAAGTTTAGTTCCCGCGTGGTTATGTATCCCACCACTGGCATTAATAAAAAAAATTCCGGTCGTATCGTTTGCTTTTTGTGCAAACGCGCTCATTGCAACACTGGTTGTGCGAATTTAGTACCATCAATAATGAAGATGCAGTTTTTTCAAGATCATTTTTTTAGTGGAAGCAAGTATTAACTATCACAAAAATCCTTTATAAAACGTTGTATTTTGTAGCGGGGCTAAAATAGGGATTCTATACACTCATTAAGGACTTACTCTATTACAATAGTCAATTTTACAGACTGTCGTTTCTCCAATATTAGACAGTTTGCCGCAAAATCGAGTTACAACGGTTTTGGCATTGAAGTTTGTTTACAATGCACACATTTTCTTTGGATCGTGAAATTTGAACTCATGTATTTTAAATTTACACAATCTAAGTATCCAGGCGCGACTTTTTGTGCCATTCAAAAATCGTATGTCGTTGATCCATACTGTTCAGCATAGTTTGCTAATGAAAAATATATTTCGGCTCTACCTGGCGGTGTTTAATTATATTAAAATTTGTTGCGATCGATGTATATCAGTGTGCTGTTTAGTGCATAAAATTCTGCTTTTTAAAAATATTTAATTAGGTTTACTACCAAATATGGCTAACAAATATCTTGACCCCGGTAACAAATTTTCGCTTAATCAGAAATTTAGAGAAAAGAGATTTAAATTTTTTGTTGAACATTTAGAAAAAATAAAAACTGACAAACCAATACGCATTTTAGATGTGGGAGGAATGGAGATTTATTGGGAAAGGATGAATTATTTAGACCCTGCGAAGATCCATATTACTTTATATAATTTATTTGAAAACCCGGCAAGTTATAACAATATAACCAGTGTTGTGGGCGATGCAACCGACCTTAGCCGCTACGCTGACGGTGAATTTGACATGGTTTTTTCAAACTCTGTAATAGAGCATTTGTACACAAAAGAAAATCAGCAGAAAATGGCTGATGAAATAAGAAGGGTTGGTAAAAGCTATCATGTGCAAACACCAAATTATTACTTCCCTATCGAACCCCATTGGTTATTTCCGATGTTTCAGTTTTTGCCGAAAGGTTTAAAAGTTTTTCTTACCACTAACTTTAAACTGGGCCATATTGGCAAATTACCAAAGGAAAAAGCAATTGATGTTGTAAATGAAGTTAGCTTACTTAAAGAGAGCGAAATGAAGGCCCTCTTTCCTGATGCACAAGTTTACAGGGAAAAATTTGCCGGCTTGGTAAAGTCCATCACGATGTATCGCTAAGCCGAAGAGATAAAAAACATTATTATTAAAACTACCTGATCATTCCGGTTAGGTAGTTCTTTAATAACTAAAGTTTAAACCGCTCTTCCGATAATGGCATTTTATTCAAGCAACAACTCAGCTGGTAGTTATTATATATAATTTATTGACGATGAGATTTTTAGTGTGCTTTATATCATTAGGTTTAAGTAGTATTGGTTGTTTTGCCCAAAAAGCTAACAAGCTTGATTACACTATTGCGCCGTGGCTCAATAATAAAAAAGCAGCGGTAACACTTACGTTTGATGATGGCTTGCATGGCCAATATTATATAGCGTTGCCGTTGCTTATGCAATATGGGTTCAAATCCACCTTCTTCGTCACTGTAAACACCGTTAATAATCAGGTAAAGAACTGGGATGTGATAAACAAAGCGGTGTTAGCCGGTAATGAAATAGGAAACCATTGCATCACTCATCCGCATTTTAAAAACATGCCGCTTGACAGTATTGCTATAGAAAGTATAGTATCAAACAAGCTGATAAATACCAGCTTAACATCGCAAAAAGTTATTACCCTTGCATATCCGTTTGGCGAAGGCGGCGGCACTACCGAAAAGGATCAACAAATAAGGCAAACCATCACTAAATTTTATATTGGAGCAAGGGCCACGCAAAACAAGCCATACGCTTATAACAAGTATAATTTTGCTAAAACCAACGATGATTATTACAAAGTGAACAGTGTTATGATAGCCGATTTGGGCAGCATGAATAACTTTGGTAAATATATTGATCAGACCATTGCCGATGGCGGTTGGTTTTGCCCAACCTACCATGGTATTGCTGATGGGTGGATAATTACTCCGGAAGCTACGTTTAAAAAACATTTAGCCCAACTGGAGCAACGTAAAGCTGATGTTTGGATAGCACCTTTTAGAAATGTGCTACAATATCATAAAGAACGTAACAGCGCCAAATTAACAGCAACAAGCCGCTCAAGTAAAACCTGGAAATTAGCCCTTACAGACACATTGAGCAACGGGCAAAACTTTGACCAGCCTTTAACCATTAATTTAAATGTTAATAGTCGAAAAATAAGATCCGTTAGCCAAAAAGGAAAGCCAATTAATTTTGTTGCAGACAAAAACAAAATAGTGTTTAATGCCCTACCCGGCAATGATAATATTGTAATTGAATTTTAATCTTTCGGGTTTAAGTCATCTTAAACAATCTCTAAAACTAACATCTAAAGCATTATAACGTTTCTGTGTCTGATAATACTTATGGTGCGATTATTGACAAGTATTTACTTTCAAACACATCTTTTGATATGCGAAGATTAGTGATGTGGATTGTTCGTAACAAATTGTTCCACATCAATAAAACAAAATGTTCCCATTTTTAAATTCATGAATATTAAAGTTCACCGATGCTTTTTAGGTACAGCATAGCAACTCGCTGAATGTTCTTGTAGGACTCAGCTATTGTTTTATCTGTTCTAGCGTAAGCCTCAATAATCTTTTTGTTTTTGAATCCGTGAGCTTGGTATAATTGACACTTCTCAGCGAAAGTCGGTGCATCAAGCTCGACCCAACTAAAAATACGCCTTATAAACTCTGGCATTCCGAATCTGTTTGTTTCTTCGTAATGTTCCATTTTTGTCTGAAATTGCTTGGGGCCGGCAATTACTATACCTGATATGTATTGCGTAGCATCACGCAAGTCATGTAAGTGAATTAAATTGGGATCCGAAATTTGATTGCCCTCGTCGATGATCAGCAATTTTTTTTCAGGAGTTTCTTTCAGATAATAACCGATGCTTTCGATGATATGAAATAGTGAGCTTTCCCGGTAAATATTTTTCCATCCCGCTGCTTTTAAGATGGCGCCATACATAACTTTCGATGTCATGGCCCTTGTCACGGATACATAAATAACATGGTCGTTGTTTTCAGCGAAATATTCTAAGGCATTGGTTTTGCCATACCCAGTCTCCGCAATGATGACATTCATCGTTGAAAATCGTTGCGCTTGTTTGCAGACCTGCTGTATGGTATTAAAGTTCGTTGTTTGCAAAATTTCTTTTACCTGAAAATTTCGTAGTCGCTCAAAATCAAAGTCTTCCGGGTGAAATACCATAAAATTAGTTTACGGTCGCATTTGATCCTTTAACTTTAAATAATTCAGATAAAGCTAGCTTCAAATCGACAACTAAATTGTTAGTGTCAGCCTTATCGACTTTTTCGCCTAAATCGATCTTTTCAAGTTTTGTAGTTTTTTTTAGTTTAATAGGTTGTTTACCCACGATAATACTTTCTGATTCTATGTTATTTTCTTTCGCATAAACAGATTGAGGAATTCGGCCGGTATAATTTGAATCTCCAAATACTTCTTCATTTAGCTTCCTTTTCGCAGCAGCTTGTTCTAACCCAAACTTTAATAATCGTGCATTGTCTTCAGCAGTTCGGGTGGCCTTTGCCGATGGTATTTCAATATGACGCTCCAGTTCACAAATTAGGGAATAACTGCTTTTTTCGTATAGAAACAAGTATTCGAGGCTGTCGGGATCAAATCGTAAAACGATATCTTTGTTAATGTACTTTAACAAGAAATCGACTTAATCTTCCTTCATTACATATTCATGCGTCTCATTATTATATTTGAAGCTTACGCCTAACCTTAGAAGATGATGTAGTCTTTCTTCGAATAGCAGTACACGTTTTAAGTTGCCATCCAAAGTAATAGTATGCTGCATTATTGAATTGGCAAAGAGCAGTTGCGGCACTGAATTTTTAAATTCATAAGTACAGTTGTAAGATTCAATTTCTTGTTTAATCAATCTTTCAAGTTCGAGCTTGGACCTCAGGTTTTTTGGGTGGGTATAGTATGACCGCTCATCTTCATTAGGACGCGCCCCTACCCTTTGACTGCGAATGGTTTCTCCCTGGTAACCACTTACTTTTTTAGAGAATAGCAAGTTAAATACGTTAAAAAAGTTTTCTATATAGGATTTATCTTGTTTGTTACCTACTTTGCTGTGTCTGACTAAGGCTCCCATGGTACGCATTTTTTCAAAATACACCTTGGCAATTCCTGAATGCAAGCATCGGTGATTATCTATCACTAATTCTGCGGGAATTGTATTAGTTTCTAAGATCGATTGTTTGAAAACCTCGAAATAGCTTGCAAAAGTTTCGCTTTGTGACAAAGTATATCCAACTATTTTATGGGAGAAAACGTCGATAGCGGCAATCATAACTAGGTAGCCTACTTTTCCTTCACTCGTGCGATAAGGAAAGGCGTACTTACTTCCATCGGCCTGATATAAATCCCCCGGAAAGTCCGGCCCTCTCCTCTTGGGGTGCATCATTAAGGCTTCAACACCTTCTGACCCTTGTCGCTCGATAAAATATTTGCCGTAGCTCTCTAAACTTTTTGTTCTGCGAATAATAGCCTGAATAGATACTGGCTTAATCCCTTTAAGAACTCGTGGCATATTGATTTGGCGGCGAGCCTCTCTATAACTAAGTAGGTTACCATCTCGAAAAGTATTTTCGAGAATAGTAATTTCTGCTTGTGTGAATTTTATTGACGCATTTTCATTACTGTAATATTTGTTAAGTATCGCATCAAGCCCGAAAGTTGATATTCCGGGGATGTTGACCACCTGATTCCGTGGCAAATTGACCAGGCAATTAGCTGGCGAACGATAGCAGCGAGAGCTGTAAAAGCGTT
>NZ_JBSRZI010000027.1:0-18049 GCF_054057495.1 Mucilaginibacter sp. UYNi724
GGTGAAAAAACGGTTGCTGATGCGATCCTGGACCGGATCGTTCATGATGCGCACCGCATCGAACTGAAGGGAGAATCTATGAGAAGAAAACGTAACGTTGAACCGGAAACCAGCTACTAATGAAATTACCTTTTAAATAACTATTTTTGTACACGCTTTTATAGCGTTTGCTGCACGCCCCACGTCAGCTAATTGCCTGGTCAGTTGGCCCGGAATCAGGTGGTCAACATCTCCCTAACATACAACACCTACTTTTATTGATTCATGCGTTCATTTATTGTGCAAAAATGAACATGTAGTCGCTTTGTGTCCATATTTTTTATTCAAATAACAACATGTTCATAATTCATTAAAAAATGGACGCGATTTTTTAATTGTTCTAAATAGTTTTGTTTATTTGTATCATGTTCAAATGCAATTAAAAATTGGACACATTATATGGCTTACGACCGGAGCAAACCATTTAACGATTTACCATTATTACCACCAACTTCAGAAATCGAAAATGATGTTGAAATTTTAAAGAAACTGGTGACTGCTTCAAGGGCATTGGCGGCAGTAAACAGTAGCATTATGAGATTACCCAATCCTTTGATGCTGGTGAATACAATTGCTTTACAGGAAGCTAGAGCTTCTACAGCTATCGAAAATATTTTCACAACTGAAGACGCTTTATATAAAGCCGTTTCAGACACAGTACAGGAAGACAAAGCAAATGTAGCAACAAAAGAGGTATTACGGTATCGTGAAGCTTTATGGACTGGTTATCAACTTATAAAGGAAAATAACAATATCGACTTAGAAAGTATTTTAGGAATTTTTAGACAGATCAAAAATACATCATCGGGATTACGATCACCGGCATCATTAACTATTATACAGCGTGGACAAAGCGAATTTCGTTCGGGTGAAGTAATCTACACTCCACCAAGGGGGGCTGAAATATTAGAAAAACTAATGGATAATTTATTGATCTATTTAAATGATAATGAAAAGTATCCTACAGACCCTTTACTTAAAATGTGTTTTGCACACTACCAATTTGAAGCCATACATCCTTTTCCCGATGGAAACGGCAGGACTGGACGTATTTTAAACCTATTATACCTAGTACATGCCGGCTTGTTAAATCAACCTGTACTTTATCTATCTAAGTATATCATTGTTAATAAAGACGATTACTACTATAATTTAGGTATTGTAACTCAACGAGGCTCGTGGAAGCCCTGGATACTATATATGCTGGAAGCAGTAGAAAAGACAGCTCAATTAACAAGCCAGTTAATTAATAGCATACTTGCACAAATGGAGTCAACGCTGGTACACGCCAAAGGTTTAATAAAATGGTATAATAAAGAAGTAAATGAATTAATTTTCAGTCAGCCATATATCAAACCTAAATTCATTGGTGATCAATTAAATATAACATCCAGGACAACTCTTACAAAATATTTTAATGAACTGGTTGATGCAAAAATATTAAGCCCCATGAAAGATGGTAAAGAGTTATTTTATGTTAATGACGATTTAATCCAAATATTGGAAAGATAATAAAGACTAATTTTAATTCTCTTGAGAAGGAAAGCAGGTGTGTTATGAGGAACGAATTTCACTCCTGCCAGAGGCAGCGAGGCTGACGGCGCAATGAAACCCAGCGCGATAGCGCGAGGTGCAATGAAGCCGCCTGCCTTAGCTGCATGGTTCCAACGAGTGTACGTGTCGTTTTGCTTTTTAGCAGCAATGCCGGACGGTTGAAATCTACCGCCCGACATGCTACTTAGGGGCCTGGCAGTACTTTCTTTATTGTAAACCATTTTCAGAAGTAAGGCAAGGCGAACAAGTGCCCGCCTGCCAATACCCCTGAAGCTGTCATCACTTAATATCATCTAAATATTGCTTGTAAACTCTATTTGCGACCTGATTGAACTTAGTTACTTGTTTAGACAGAATTCTAACTGAATCTCCATCAGGATCAAACGAACTGTTATATCGTGATTGTGAATAGGCATTTTGCAACAATTGGTAAAGTTGCGCTCCCTCTGTGGTATTTAGTTCAAATACGTCTTTTAATTCATCCGTAAACAATAAGGTAAGCCTTAGCAACCTTGATAAATTATGCATTTGTACGCGGTAGCCTATAACAGCTTGTATTATTGCTTTAAGAACGCTTTCAACCGATTGGTGCAAAAGAAAGGCTGCCAGCCTGAAATTGTTATCGGCCCTATATAGTTCTGCACCTTTTAAAAACTCATTGCCCTGTTTACCCCATCGTTCCCAATTGAATTGTGCTCTTGCTAATAATATTCCCCTGGTTATTTCCTGGTGAGCAGGTAAGGTGAATTCCTGGGATTGATATAGAATAATTCCCTTGTCCATGACGGTAGACCAAAAACGTCTGCCTTTAATAAGTGCTTCTTTTGCGCTGTTAATTTTATGCACTATGGCATGTACATGGGCAAGGTATTGGCAATTATTCTCTATCTTGTTACTGATTTGATGCTCGGGTGTTTTTTCATCATCACTTATCAATATAAGCAGGTAAAATGTAAACGGCTTGGGATGTGTCCCTAAATGAATGATCATTTGAACCTCGGGGCAGCATTTTAATATCAGATTTTTGATTTCTTCCAATGCCAATTTTTCGGCTGCCGTTGGTTCAGGGCTTATTGTTTGTAGAACAATTGGTTCCGTAGATGATTCGGCTAAATTATTTTCAAGTATGCTCCGCTTAAGTTGTGGACGACTACTTTCGCGTTGAAAAATTAGCCATGCTGCAGAGTACAGCTTGATTAAATTTTCGTAAACATTAATAACCTCTCCCGCATATAGTGACTCAACATCTGCATTATTGTAAAGTGCTACGTGTGACCACTCATGTAATTGATCCCTGTATTCTTGGGGTGAAATCTTTTTAAAGACTTTCTTAATTACTTTGTAAGGTTCAAGTTGTTCCTTCAAAGAAAGGTTTGCAGGATAATATTCCCACAGTTCCTTTTCTTCCAATATTTGCTCTTGGGTAACCTTGTCTTGGCGGAAAGAGTATCTTTTGTAGTCGATTAATAGCAGGTACATCGCTTCCAAAATCTTTAAATTCAGGTCATATACAAAAAGCAATGTACCAGGGCCGTGACGATCTTCGTCATAATGCTCATCGTTCACTACATAATAGCGCCACTCTTTTAATCGCTTGCCGTGGCCTTTTACAGAATCCGCACTAAAGAAATCAACAACTACAGACATCGGATTTTCAATTTCATAATGGCGAAGTGTTTTAGGGTAATGTTCCCAGGGTGCATAAGGTGCGTTGTTCATAATGCTTTATTTTCACCAGCCTCCATTAACCGGCAAAACAAAAGAATAGCAAAACATCACCGTACCGAACCATAGGCAATTGTACTTTACAATAAAGCCGTTGTTTTGTACATTTACATTTTAACAATACATTTGACTTATGGCAGAACCAACCTTACATATCGGCAGAAAAATTAGTAAGATTCGTGAATTGAAAGGAATGAAGCAGGAAACGTTGGCAACCGAATTAGGCATTAGTCAGCAAGCTATTTCCAAAATTGAGCAGAGTGCCGATGTAGAGGATGTAGCCTTAAACAAAATTGCAGTTGCCTTAGGTATAACAAGTGAGGCCATTAAAAATTTTACTGAAGAATCAATTTTTAACTACTTCAATACATTTAATGACAATAGTGGCGCAGGCGCTTGGAGCACCAATGGTACATTTAACTTTAATCCTATTGATAAATTGGTAGAAGTGTTTGAAGAAAATAAGAAGCTTTATGAGCAATTATTGCAAAGTGAACGTGAAAAAATAGAATTGCTTAAATCCAAAATATAATTTTAATACACACTCATTTAAACCCTATTTGCTGCTTAACTTTCAGAGCTTTTTCAGTACTTACTTTTGCTACTCTGTTAAAATAGTTGATGCTTCCTTTCGCCTGTGGTGTTTCTTTATCCTCAAAACTCTCGATATTCGCCTTATAGCTGTCTGATAATCTTAAGCCATCCCTCATTACAATCACATTCGTTACTTTCGGCATGCTGGTTTGATAGAAAGTTTTGTTGTGACTAATCTTAAAGCCCTTTGATGTGATAATATCTATAATAGTATTGGCCAATGGCTGAAAATCCATTTTCCCAGATAAAGTAATATCGTCAACGAAAGTTGTAAAAGTCAGGCTATGTATTTTGGCAAATTCTTGTAATTCGTTACCGGCATTCACAAAAGCAAGATTAGCTAAATACGGTGAGGTGGGCGTTCCTTGGGGTAACATTCCTTTATAGGTGGTTAATTTAGTTAGAATGTTCGCGGTCTGCGGTGCAAAACCCCTTGATGCAAACATTTGATAAATCTGAGTATGACTGATGCCGGGATAAAAATTTCTAAGATCGGTATTGAAAAAGAACTTATTACCCTGATGCATTTTTGCATTCAGAATGTTATCCCTGCGCTCAATACCGCCAAAGGCATAAGGTGGTAACTTAATTCGTTTCAATATATTCCTATAAATGCCGCGCTGTACATTTTTTAAGAGTGTAAGGCTGGGGTATAAATCCCTTGTTCGTAAATTACCATTCTTATCTTTTAACTGTACTCCGTCTTTACCTAATTTGGGATTGCTAATTAAATAATAAAACTTATCTATATTATCTACGAGATAATTTATCTGGTTAGGTTTAACGTTCAGTATCTGGCAAAGCTTAAAAGTATCAAGCATGGTCGTTTAAAAAAAATTATGTATCATTCCTTTAATAGAAGGCTCAATAATCTTAAAAGCTTCTTGTTTTTTGGGATCAATATCTTCTATGGATAGTGACATAAAAAACAATACGGGTAACGGTACTTCTAAAATAGTTGAAATCGTTTTCAAGACTGATAAAGCCGGTTCCTTTTGATTGTTTTCAATTTTTGACAAATAAGCTTGTGTCATATCACATTTATCAGCCAGCTCATTTTGCTTGTACCCTTTTTTAATCCGGTACTCTTTAATACTATTTCCTAAATCCATGATAATTAGATAAAATAGGGGTGTCAGATTAAAACAGGTTCTTGAAGTGGTCTGCTACAGTAAATACTTTCATTAGAATACCAACAACCTTAATACAAAGGCCAGCGTTGGTATGAAGTTCCTGGGCGTCACCCATTTCTTCAAGTTTTGTAATACAGTCTTTTAAAAGAACTTGCTCGTCCTCTGAGAACGAACAGCAGTAGTTTGAAATGATGCTCCTAATACCTTGTATAAGGGCATCGTTGTTTTTGATACCATGATTTTGCATGATCTGTGAATTGAATTTAATTAGGCGAAATTGCCTTCCTATATTCCCAACCACGCTGTAATTAAATTCACAATTGTTGCTCGTTACGCACCCCTATAAAATCTTCCTTCCTATTATAATAGAAATATTAGTATGATTCGGATTAACCTGTTAGTACTGGCTAATATCGTCAATGATGTTGTAGCGGCTCTGTGTACAAGTTAGCGGTTACCCGTTAGCAGCAGTGCAGAAGTCGTGCAAGGTCAAGATCACCTAAAGACCTAATTAAAGGTTGTGTATTGCTACACTTTACGATTTGAACTAATTACATTTTAGTTTCAAAAACATTTCAAAGAACATGATGCAATATTAGCATATATTCCTGACAGTACAAAATAAAAACAATTAAATATTTTTAGGGGAATTTTTATTTATCAATCCCGCTTTTTACTTCTCTTATTCGAATTATTACCTTTTTGCTTTTTAGGCATGCTATCGATTTCTGTCGATTTCTCTAACGCTTCATTTTCGAGCTTTACGGTTGCAGCTTCCATTGCATTAGGGTTTTTAGAATAGTACTCATCAGCCCATTTCGCCAGATTAGGATAAACTTGTCTGATCGCCCTGAACTTGATATCGTTACCTACTAATCTGTTGTTGTCAACCCAAAAATGAACGCATAGTCCTGAAATTATAGCCGTTACAAGTAATAACATCATTCCGGCAATAATCCAACCTTTAGTATTAAAATCAAATTGATGTTTGACCTTTACCGGCAGTGATTTTTGTATGGCGGTGAGTATGATTTTTATCTCTGCTAAACATTGCTGTATTTGCTCCGCCGGGTATTCACTATTGAGTTTGCCAAATGCGGTATTAAGATCATCGCATTCTTTATTATACCTCACCAGAAACACCTCGAATATTTTTTGTATTGCTTCAAAATGCAGCGAGTAATCAGTGACCTTAATTTCTTTCTTCTCCAGGTCTGTTATTTTTTTGATAAGGCTATCGATAAGTTCATCAGTCCCGTCCATGCGTTCGGTAAGCTCTTGTATTTCTTTCATCTTAAAATTTATCGCTATTTATCGTTTGTTTGTCTGTGCTTGCTTCTTTCTGTGCCTGTTGCGGCCATAAATAGCTTCGTCATCTACGTCATCAGCTACCTTGACAAACAGACCTCCTGATAGTTCAGTGCCATATGTTTGAGCCTGTTTTAAATAAGACATTTCGAATTCGCGGCTCTTTTCGCTATTGTTAAGTATTTCTCTCAACTGATCTGCTAAACTCTTTTCCGGTTTAGCCTGCTGTTGCTCTATGGCTTGGCTCAGCTTTGCGTAACTTAAACTGCGGTCAATCTCTGATCCTTTAAACTTATACTCGCCCTTGCTGAAACTGATGCCCTGCACCTCGGTAGTGCCGCTTTTGTATTTAAAATGGGTAACAATACCCTGCTTAGCCAATAGTTGTTTTAGCTCATTGATATTTTTTACTTTTTTGCTGGCCGCCTTTATCGCATCGAATAACTCATATTTGATCTGATCTTCACCTTTAAGCTGCTGCCGGTTGACCTCATCTTTACCCGGCGATAGGTAAAAGCCATGCTTTATGGTTAATTCTTTTGCTACCTGTACATTTCTCTTCTTTTGAAATTTATCCGGTATGGTTTCACCATTGTTGCTTACGCGGTTATAAACGATGTGAATATGCGGGTGTTCTTTATCCCGGTGCTTAACAATTAGATACTGTGTGTCCTGTATCTCCATCCTTTGAAGATATTCTTTCGCCATATTTACCATTACTTCATCGTTAAGCTTGTCAAGATCCTTTACGCTCCAGTTTAGGGCAATATGCCCAACTGCCTTTCCTAAATTCGGATTGTATTTTCTTTGCAGGTTAAAATCGTTGATGGTTTGATTAACTTGCTGCATTCTTACACCTGCGGCATCCAGTATAACCGCATCATGCTTTTGTACTACATATCGGATACACCCGCCAAAGCTTTTACCCGTTATCACTTTCCCTATCATTGTTATTGAGGTGTTTTAGAGTAACATCTATCTCGTTCAAAATTTTACTGCAATCCCGTGCTACCGTTAATAGTCCAAGTTGATGCGCAAGCTTAGTTAGCTGATTAAGGTTGTTAGCCAACTCGGCAAGCATCCAAAGGATGCGCCGCTCTTCATTAGTTAATCGCGGAACTATCTTTGCACTTTTAGCCGCTGCCCTTATCCAACTGCTTAGGCGCATGCCTGCGGCCTTGGCTTTATTATCGATATAAAACCGCTCGGTCGCTGTCATTCTGATGCGCATGATTAAGTCACGTCTGACCCTTTTCTTCGGCCCACCGCCTTTATTTTGGGGCACAGCTGTTTGTTTGTTATTAGTGTTCTTTTCTATCGCTTCCATCTGTTAACTCCTTATTTTTTCTCTAATTTTCCCTTTTGCAACCATCGGGCGTAAAAGGCAAGTTTGCCCGGTGTCGCAGACATCCGGGAGGTCTTTGTGGCAACAAAGACACAAACTTGCTCCTTACAAGCGGATAAAAAGCCGCTATGCCTGCAAGCAGGGATAGTCGGTATATCTGCCTATCTCAAACCGCTTAAAAGCCACCGGCTTTTAAGCCATCCGGCCAATAAATCAAGCTACCTTTTGCTGGGTGAAAAGACGGCTGATAACGGATATAGCCGTACTCATCCAGTTCCCTGATACACTTGTGATAAGTGGCGATGGATGCGATTTTGGAGAACGCCATTACAGTTTTACGGGTGATAGCGAAAGGGCTGACAAAGCCGTCCCGCTGCCAAAAAACAAACAAAGCAGTGAACAAGCTAACGTGTGTTGCGAGTACCCTTTTATCAGTTCCCATGCGTTTAACGAGGTTACTGTAACCATTTAATTCTTTTGAGATAATCATTGTCCGTTCTCCTCCAAAATCTTGTTAATGTCCTCTAACTTGTAGTACATGATGCTCCCCATTTTGGTAAAGCGCAACGTCCCGTTGATGCGTAAGTTCTGTAAGGTGCCTGGTGATATATTAAGCATCTTTCTTACCTCGCTGCTTTTCAGCCACTTTTTGGGCTGGCTCTGCCCCGGTTGTACAATCTGTTTAATCTCTTTTAATAAATCTTCCAACCGCCTTAAATCCTCTCTTGTGACCAATTCCACATTCATCTGTCATCCTCCTTTAATCTTTGATAGTTTGTTCCATGGCATTGAGTACCTCACTTTTTTTGAAGTACACCCGTTATGCAGACGCAAATAGGGTAAGCCTTTTTTCATCCAGTCGGTAAGCGTTACCAGTGACACGCCAAGTTCGGCGGCAAGTTCCTGCTTGGATAATAATTTTTCTGATTCCGGCGGATGGTTGCCGCCTGTCTTAAAGTGTTGTTGTAGTTCTGCCCTGACTGCCTCGCGTATGCATTGGCTTAGGGCGTTTGTGCTGAATATTTCCATAGCCTTTGATTTTGGTTCAAAGGAATGCTACAGAACTGGAATTTATTGACCACGCAGATTTGCGTGGTTAAATTGATGGGAGATTTAATAAGCTGAAGTAGGTATCAAGTTATTGTAGATTAAGGTGTTGCTTTTTAACGCAAAGTTGTTCCCCCTACAACGCGAGGCTTGTCACGAATAACTGCGTTTTTTAGCCAAAACAAGTTTAAATACCTTGTCGTTGTCAGCAATATCTACATACTTTTTACCAAGGTTGCGCTTATCTGTCGGGAAATAACGGTGTATACTGTTGAAATTGATTTCATTTCCGCCTTCCCGAAAATACTTGCAGATCATCCTGCGCCAAACAATTTGGGTGGCAGGATAAAGCAAGGTATTGCCGTCAGGAAGTTTAATATCCTGCAATTGTAAGATAATGTCATATAGGGTATGTGCATAACCCGCCCTGATATTGATGTAGTCTTCTGTTTCCAATGTGGTTGCCTTTTTTAAGTCCGCTTTTAACTGCTTTACCTGTTGTTCGAGCGCATGTATCTTGGAATCCTGCTGAGCGATTACGGCATCATTAGATTTGTGAAAATTCCAACGGTCAAGCGGAATCAGTAGATCGGTAAAACTTTGTAGCCGCTCAATCTCGCGTTCATTCCGTATATGGTTATCGTCATAGATATCTTTGCGTAACAAAACTTTTAATTGCCTTTCAACCAAACCATAGAAATATTTAAAGAAAATCTCTTCTGTACCATCCAGATGATTTGCTAAATAATAAGCCAGATGGCGCTGGTAAAATTCTTCTATACGGTCCCCAGCTATGGCAAACACTCTTTTAAAAAAGTGCTTTAAGAACTGTGATCTATCCCATGTTAGGGCATTGCCTATATCTAAGGTATCTAGTGCAAAATCAAATCGTTCGCGTGGTTTGAAGTATGTTACGCTCATAGGTAGGAGATATATTCAAAAATAGAGTTTTTGAATATATTGAAATGCTTATTACAAACATTTATGAGTGCGGCTAGATCGATATCAATTTTGTGGTGTCAATTATTGAGTTGAATTATTTGTCAATTCGCCCTTCAAATTCATCTTACATTAGAAATAGGAATTTAAGTGCTAATCCAATGATTAAGATTATGTAGGTTTAATAATGAACTATCGCTTGTTATTCGATTTCCAAAGGTCGGCAAGTGTTTGGATATCACCGTCCAGTATGGCTGCCGAGGGTTCGGGGCGAACGCTGCAAACATACTTCCTAGGGTTACTGAAATAATTGCTTTCCGCGTCTGAAGGCATCATGACGCCCTGGAAAACACGGGCACCCACCACTAAATTGATCGGGTTGTTGTTGTTGTTGGTCAGCTCTATGGACAGGCAGCCGCAATAGCCGGGCTGTACAATGGTAGAGACGGTCAATCCTAACCTGGAATAAGAGCTGCGCATGTACAAGGTCAGCATGTGGTCATTGGGCATTTTAACATACTCCAGGCTGCTGGCCAGTACCGTTTGATTAGGGTAAAGGATGAATGTTTCGCCCAATTGCCTGCGGGATTCCTGGAAGAAACGTTTGACGTCCCTTTGCCCGGTACCGGTCGCGTCGTTCAGCGAGGTATTGATGAAGGCTTCCCGGCCGTGTACGGAAACCAGGAAGTTACAGCCCAGGCGGAAGTCTATACCGATGTTCGAAATTTGTGATTCTTCCAGTAAAGGCCTGATAAACATCTTTTTGGACTTTATCATTACCTTGATAGTTTCTCCTGATGCAAAGCCACTCATGCTTCTTTGGCCCTTTCCCAGTCTTTTTTGATGAAATAGTTGCCGATGGATTTTTCGATCAGGTTATTCAGCGATTTATAGATGACCTTGTTGGGCAGCTCACCGGTTATGCCTGCGTTGGTTTTGAATGTCGCTGAGCCGTCCAGCCATATCTTCCAGGTATATGGAAATACGCCGTGCAGCTCCTGGTCGGATTCGATCTCCAGCGGCAGGAAATGATAGAAATCATCGGAACTTGTTACCTTGAACCGTTTGGTCAGCTCCAGCTTGGTGATGTCCTTTACGTAGGTTTTGATGATATTGCCGATCACGTTCTGCTTTTTAGCCAGGAAGTCGTCTACGATCTGTAAGCGGTTATTACTCGAGGGATGACTGCTGTTGGAGCGGTCAGACCCTTTGGATTCGAGGTATTTTAAATAATGGTTGGAGGTATGCCCGATATACTGGGCGGCAAAAAGGTCGCAAAAATATTCCCCCAAATGGTTTTTCAACCGGGTGATATTTAACGGGCTTTGCAGGAAAGTAAAGTAATCTTGAATTTTAGCCCATTCAAGGGGCGGGTAATTGATCAGATCGGACGCCATCCTGCTGGAAATCCCGTAATAGAGATCTATAAAATGTCCTAATTCATGGTATAATATAACCGACGAAAAATAATCTTTGGCCAGGATCAGCGGCAGGTTGATCTGCACCAGTCTTTTTTCAAACTCAATACCATAACTGGCCAGTATGGAACTGTAAATATGGTCGCCGTTCGCCAGTTTTTCATCGAAGCTGTAGGCGTCGATATCGTTGTTCAGACTGGTCACAATGATAAAGTTGTTTCCTTCGATCCATTCGTTCATGGCCAGCCCCAAACAGGATACCACTTCGAACGGAATCGTGTTGAGCGTACTGTCCATCAAAAATTCCAGGCTTTTGGCGATAAAGTTCAATTGTTCCTGTACGATGAACAGGTTGGAATCATCTAAAGGTTCAGGAATATTGTCCTTGATCGCATTAAAAAGTTCAAAAAGTTTTTGCTGGTAAGCTTGCTTATCGGTGTCCGAGTAGCTGTTGCTGGAAGCTTTGTGAAGGAAAATTTCGCACTGCGACAGGTGTAGTTCGAGTAATTGTGTATATTCCATTTCAGGTGTCAAAGACTAAGCCATCGTCGTTTTCCTGCTGGCGTTGATGATATCCAGGATCATCGGCAGTTTTTGACTTAGGTTCTCAATATTCACGCCCGCGAGGTTAGTGCTTCCGTTAAAAAATAACATTAACTTGATGTTCAGTCCCTTCCGGTCCAGGTCAGTAACCTTCATCTCTTTGCGGGACAAACTGGCGGCATCAAGGATGATCGGTTTAACGATGTCTATGTACGCAGTCTCTCCTTTAATAGCATGATCCAAAAATGAGGTGAAAAAATCAAGCTCAACGTCTTGCTGGTTATGAGATCTCAACATAAGGTGGCGTTCGCGTTAGTGATGATGACAGATATATGACATATAAATGTAACTATCATTTATCACAAATGTTCAATTTTATTAAAAATAATTAATAGATTATTATTAACAACGAATTAAAAAAAAATCATAAATACCTGTACTGCAGGCATTTGATCATAATAGGCGATTGTTAGTAATTTTAATTAAAAACAAACATAAACAAAAAAAGCGCACTCGGCGTGCGCTCAGGTACCTTTCGCCAGTCGCTTTAGTTCAGGTCCCGTTCGATCGCCTTTAATTTTTCCAGCAATTGTACCGCGTCGATCATGTTGAAAACCGCTGAAATATCAGATTTGTAGCTCTTTGGTTTAAAGCTGAAAACCGGCATGCGCGGTTGTATAAAGGAATTGATGATCGCTTTGATCTGTTCAGGCACCCTCAGCATCAGGGCGTCGATCTTTTCCATGATCGTATCCAATAGTTCCTGCTGTTGTTCCGTCGCCGCTTGTTCCATTAAGGCGAACTCGTAGTTGCGGATATTTTTTAAAGTTTTTGTGACCAGCGCGGTCGTGTTGATACCTTCATTTTCTAAAAGCTGCTGCGTTGTTTCTTCGTCCTGTTCGCTTATTTTCAGCAAGGAATCCAAATACAGATCCGCTATTTTTTTCACCCTGTCCATAATTATCTGGTTAATGTTTTTCTTAGTTCAATGAGTTTTCTATCTATCCGCTTCATCGCGTTGTATACTTCTTTGACTGGCAGGCCGAGTTCTAAACTGATCTCCCGTGCCGGAAGGCCGTTTTTTACACCGTCGAATACCTGGTAGGCCTCGGGGTCACCATCGAAGATCGCTTTGACCTGGTCTTCCAGTTCTTTGGTTTCCAGCTGTGCCTGCGGGTCATCCCCGGAATCCGGCATCGTATCGGCCATAGCCTCATCCAGGAAGGTGGTAACTGATTGTTCCTTTGATTTTAAAAAGTTATAACGCAGGCTGTCCACCGCGCTCTTTAAAAAAACGTAAACGTCCGGATAGTGCGCGGTGTCCCAGACCCTTTCCTGCATCCAGAGCTGCCTGATGGCCTCATCGGCCAAATGGTTCGCCAGGTTAACGAGGTTGAATTTTTTCTCCAGTTGCGGAAATTTCTTCAGCCGGTTCAAAGAATAATAGTGTAACTGCCTGATCAGCTTTTCCCAGTTCTCCTTTCTCAATCGCTCAAGCAGGCCGCCGGGTGACAGTACGTTTTTTTGTTTTATCAGCTCCATACAATACGATATGCTATAAACTTCGTGTTTTTCGCCGTTCTATTAAAGATAAATATTTGATAGGCCAGCCGGCAAAAAAGCGCGTTTTCCAAGCATCTTTTTACAGAGGGCAGCTAAAAGGCCTGATACAGAAAGAACATGGAAAATAAAAATTTTGAATTAACTATTAATGGTAAGCTGTTTAAGTCAGACAAACAGCTGATCAACGGCGAAGAACTACTTGGCCTTTTAGGGATTCACCACTCCGCTGATTACGAAATGCTGATGAAGCTGACAGACCGGGAGTATGAGCCGATCGAGTTAAAAGAAGAGGTAGACCTGAAAAAGCCGGGCATTGAAGCTTTTTTGGTTAAACCGTACCGCAGCATCGCTATTGAAGTGGATGATGAAAAGTACCCGGTGACCGAAGTGCTGATGACGCCCAAAGAGATCATGGTGCTGGCCGGCCTGGATGCCAACAAGCACTACCTTAAACAGATCATTGGGCACACCGATATCACCTACAAGAACGACCCCGATCACATCATCGGCATCGTTGACTGCATGAAGTTCAGCAGCTGTAAAATCACCAGTACCACTGTATCTTAATCAGCGATGGGAGCGGACGAAATCGTAAAACAGCTTGGTGAACTGGGGTACCAGTCGACCATTTATCCGGACATGCCTGGTTATCCGGGAGGGTTTGTTGCTTTTAAATTTAAGATACCGCATGGCCGGTTCATGGGGCGGGAAATTGAGGTGGCGCTGAACGCCCCTCAGTTTCCCCTGGTCCCGCCATCGGGGCCTTATATTAGCCCGCACCTGTTGCCTATTAAGGCATTTGGCCCGCTGCCGCCTTTTGACGGGGTGCATGCGCGAATGGTGCCCACGGCTGATTTCCAGTACTGGAGCAGGCCGTTCCACGGCTGGGGCGAGACCAGCCAGAGCATCAAAGAATACATTTGTTTTTTAAGGACTTTACTTGACTTTTGATGAAATACAGCATCGTTATCAGCGAAACAGCACAGCAGCAGTTGCAAAAGCACCTGTTGCGGAGCGACGGGCAGGAAGATCTCTGCTTCGCCTTTTTTAAACTTTCTACCGGCAGAGAGCGCGCTACCGCGCTGATCACCGAAATCGTTTTACCGGTAAAGGGCGAGCGGAACGTTCACGGAAACGTGAGTTTTAACCCGGAGTTTTTTGACCGGATAAGTTCCCTGGCGCTTAAAAATGGCTCTGGTATCTGCTTTATGCATAGCCATCCGTCCGGCGGCTGGCAAGGAATGAGCAATGATGATATCAAAGCCGAAGAAATGCTGGCGCCCCGCGTCAAGTCGGTTACCGGCCTGCCTTTGGTCGGAATGACCATCGGTACCGACCAGGCCTGGAGCGGCCGTTTCTGGATCAAGGCAGCGCCTAAACAATACAAGCGTTATTTTTGCGAGAGCGTACGGATTATTGGCAATGGCCTGCACGTTACTTATTATGACCGCTTATCGCCCGTGCCAGTATTTAACGAGGCTTTCTTACGGACGATCTCTGCCTGGGGCGACCGGAAACAGGCGGATATCGCCCGCTTAAGAGTAGGTATCGTCGGTTGTGGCAGCGTTGGCACAGTGGTGGCCGAAGCGCTGATCAAAACAGGCATCCGGCATTTGGTGCTCATCGACTTTGATACCGTAGAGACCAAAAACCTGGACCGTTTGCAGGGCATCGGGCCGCGATCGGTCGGCAAAGGTAAGGTGTTTGAACTGAAGGCGCATCTTGACCTGGTAAAAACCGATGAAGAGGTCACCATTACCGCGCTGCCGTACAGCATCGTGGAAGAGGAGGGCTTTTTGAACGCGCTGGATTGTGACCTGCTTTTCTCCTGCGTTGATCGCCCCTGGCCAAGATTTTTGCTGAACTGTATCGCCTATGCCCACATGATCCCAGTCATTGACGGCGGGATCGATACGAACCCGAATAAAAAGGTCACTAACCTGGACCAGGCCCGGTGGAAGGCGCATACCGTAGCGCCGGGCAGGAGGTGCCTGTCCTGTCTCGGGCAGTTTACCGCTGAAGATGTCGCCCTGGAGCAGTCCGGCCTGTTGGAAGACCAGACTTATATCAATTCGCTGCCCAAAGAACATTTTGTAAACCGGGGGGAGAACGTTTTCGTGTTCAGCCTCGGTCTAGCTGCGATGGAAATGCAACAATTTCTTTCTTTATGCTTACAACCGAGGGGGCAATATTATGGTCCTAAGGAATTTAACTTCAATTCGGGAACTATAGACAGTGATTTTGATTTTGAATGCAACCAAGGGTGCAATTATGATAAGATGACCGGGTTGGGCGATAACGCTACAGTGGGATTGACGGTTCCGCACCTGATTGCTCAGCAACATCGCTTACAATTTCTTTTACCAGCAACGTCTAATGTTAATCTTAGTCTATTTGATCGACTGTGCGGTTTTATTAAGCGGGGACTATCTAAGCGAACTCCCGTCGAGAAATAATGACATACCTTAATATTATAGTTTTATATTTTATAAATTTATATTGATAAACCTGATCATGCCAATCAAATTGAAAATAATGAAACCTTGGAACACACGAAACCTTTTGCCTTTCTTATTCACTTTTGGCAATCAATAACCCAAAATAATTCATTTTACAAAATCCATATTCCTAAAAGAATCAACGATTTTTTGTCTAGACAATAGATGGAAATTTGAATGATCACAGAATTACAGCCTAATTAGATTATAAATTATCATGACAGACAGATTTACACAACGCCGTATTATTTTCGACAACGATTTGAGCACGGGTATGCTTAAAGTAAGCAAGCTATTGACACTATTAGATCAACACCCATATCTCTCCGAGGTGACGGAGGCATTCAGAACTGAAGAATTTATGGATGAAACTATTGTGATAGGCCATATCGATCAAGCATTTAATAGAATCAAGGAAATTAATAAAAACTTTGAGCGGTTCAATATTGTAGGTCACATAAAAGATATTACGATTAGAGAGAGCAAAACGCCAGTTGCAAACCTTTCCAATCCATTACCTCTGATCTTTAATTTTACTGAATACAAATTAAATGGGGAGGAAAATAATGACATGGATTGTTATGCAATTTATGACGCTAAAAATACTTTTTTTGATGCTTATGAGATGTCAAAATTTGCTAATCATCTATACAAGACCGGTTTAGGTAGTCTGGCAGCGCATAATTTGGAGTTCTTTAAAGATCGTGCAAGTAATGATTCAAAACACGATAGTAAAAAAAGCTACCGACTTGTACTGAATGACAACGAGGTTTTTTTTAGGGGCATTACCTCCATTGGCCGGTATTATGAATACGGTATCGATTTCACTTTTGTTATTGCTATGCTACTATTGCATCAAGATATCAAAAGAAATGAAGGAAATCAGTATGCGATAACGAGCGCCGCTGTTTCAGAATCTAAATTAGAATTGATCATCGCTGATAAAAATTTAAAAGATGGTGGTGAATTTGGCCAAGTAAGTTCGGCCATAGTGGTTACCACAAATGACCTTGGGCAGGGAGCATTGAATTTTACAAAAATCATTCGTGTTGGCGTTCGTGTTGATCAGGGTATATACTTGTACCCAAAATCAGAAAACGCCAGGGAAAACAAATTAGTAATTAACCATAGTACTGGGCCTGATAGAGCAATTAAAAAGATTAAGGAGGTACAAGTTTTATTAAATAACACTAATGAATTTATTACCGAACTCCATGATATAAATAGCATTCAAAAGCCCGAAGAATTGCGTGGGCGGATTTTTAACCGTCTTAATAATCCCAGAAGTGCCTTTAAAGATATCCATACTGTGAGAGATATCTTTAAAACTAAGATTAATGACGAAATAAAAGATTTTGTTAAGCTGTTGGAAATGTGCAATAAAGCAGAGGAATTAGATATCGATTATGACTTGAAAGAAAAATTGCGCTATCTAATCTCGGACATCATTCTCAATCGCAAAAGTGGTTCCTGACAATATGTACCATCTTTAACAATTGGTGCGGACAATACAGTGATAAAATTTACAAGACTGCCGACCAAAGTCAGTAAATAAGACTTTTAATGATAAAAGGGTATCGAAAATTAAATAATCTTCGATACCTAATGCAAGAATGTACTTGTTATTGAATTACATTTTGATATTAATAGCTATTTAAATAGCTACCCTCATTTTAGCGGTCTTTTTTATATCAAGAATAAAAAACTCAAAGTCATCTTTATTAATTGTTAAAGCAGACATAAATTCCTCATTTGTGTAGCCTAGTGATCCGTGGAATGTCTGGGTAATAAGCTTTAAAAGCTTAGGAGCCTCCATTGGTACATCATTTTTTTCCACCTTTCTTTCGTTATAACGACTTAGTTCAGTCATTAGATAAATATATCTATTCATGTCTATACATCCCAATTTGTGAGCCCGATAAATGATGGAGCTTTTAGAAACTTTCCAATAGCCTTTGATATCCGCAAGTTTAGCATAAGTAAGTCTATATAATTCATTCCTGATTTGATCTGAAGGCATTAGAAATTCAGAGGCAAACGTATCTGCTTCTTTTTCAATATCCGCTTCCATTTTGAATGGGTTTTCACTATTGAATGGAATATGGCAAAGGATGTGACACAATTCGTGGCTGATAGTGAACCGTTTCCTGTAATTTGGCATATTCGCGTTAAGAACAATGATCCTTGTTCCGCTTTTAGTAATTACAGTAGTTCCATCAAACTTATCTGGGGCATTTTGAAGTAAGAACTTGATATTCCGGGGATGTTGACCACCTGATTCCGTGGCAAATTGACCAGGCAATTAGCTGGCGAACGATAGCAGCGAGAGCTGTAAAAGCGTTT
>NZ_JBSRZI010000028.1:0-16576 GCF_054057495.1 Mucilaginibacter sp. UYNi724
GAAATTTGGGTAATCGGCGAACGTATCCAGGCGCTTTTAGCAGACGCAGGGCTTAATATTACGAAGTCTTACGCTGTTCCTGTTTCTATTGATGCCGTTACACCGTTAATTCAAAGTCTTTTGATCGAAATTGAGGAAATTCGTGAAACCAGGCATCTAAAGCAGTTTTATGTATTTCATAATCAGCCCAAAACAGGGTCGAGCTATGAGCCGGTTTTGCAAAGGTTATTACCGCTTGACGAAAAATGGATGCAGGATCTGATGGCTATGCAATGGCCGACAAATACTATACCCGAAGTTATTGGCAATACCGTGACCACTCTAAGCGCACTTATCAATGCCTATCTATTCGTTTCGGTATTTAGAGCAAGTACAGAGTCATTGGCGGCAGAAAATGCTAGTCGCCTGGAAGCGATGCAGCGGGCGGAAAAAAGCATAAGTGATATGCTGGAAACCCTGGGGAAGAAATTCCAGAGTTTGCGCCAAAGCATGATAGATGAAGAGCTTTTTGACGTGGTTTCCGGATTTGAAGCTTTAAAGAAAGAACATCAATAACATAAATCATTATTATCAAACAACGATATGACCACAATTAAAAACATCAAACCATTAAGTGCAGAAGAACTTTTCGACCTGCTAAAAAAGGAATTTGCCCCTTACATCAATTCAAAACTGGATTCGGGTTTAACTATTGAATATGCGCATGTTTATGATGTGATCAACATTTCATTTCCCGAAGTTATAACGGGTATCGCCTTTACCGTTATCGTCTCCATTGATGAGGTATCACTTGAAAAAAATGAAGAAAATATCGATTATGACTCAGCGTTATTAGAAGGTCATTTAATTGATTTTCTTAAGGAAAAATGCGAGTAACAAACCTTTCCATGTAAATAAAGTAAACAACTAAAAAAGAGAAGATGTTAAGAGAATTAAATGATTATCAAATAGAGGCCTTATTGAAAGATCAATTGGTCGGTCGAATCGGGTGCCACGCAGCTGGCGTTACCTACATTGTTCCGGTAAATTATTTATATGACGGTACAGATATTTATTGTCATTCTGCTAAGGGGATGAAGATTGAAATGATGCGCGAGAATCCATTAGTTTGTTTTGAAGTGGATAACATCAAAGAAATTACCAACTGGGAAAGTGTCATCGCCTGGGGGAAGTTTGAAGAGATCACGGAAATGGAAGAAAAACAAAAAGTTCTCCAAAAGTTGACAGAAAGAATTACACCGTACATGATGGATGATTCAATTACCCGTGAACACGGCTTCGTTGATAAAGAAGGTGATATCGGGACTACTGTTGAATTGATTATTTACAAGATCGTAGTAAGTAAAAAAACCGGACGATTTGAAAATAGGTAATTGTCAAAAGCTTTAATAATTAATTTTAACGCCAAACAGATTATTTACCAGCGTTGAAATTGATTATTAGATTGTGTAACGGCGAAGTCCGGCATTGGTTATGACTAACTTTGCAAGTTCGTTGATTTATTCAAAGTTAGATGATGTCTTAGAATCAAGGTTTCCATATAGGCTAATATGAAATTCCCTTTATCGGGATGGGGAATAAAAAGCTGTCCAAAACATTCCAGTGTGCTGACGACACATGATCCTTAAATGATTTCATACTTTTATGCATAGCGGCAGCATATTCTTTATCAAAATTCAACAATAAAGTTTCCAGTTCTGCCAGCTTGGTTTTGATAGCCGCTGTGCGGGATATCTTACCTTTTGGCAATTCTGCATCCAGGTTAGTGAAATTTTCCTTAAATAGCTCGTCGGCTTTCGCATAAAACCCGCTGAGTAGCGGAACGCAGGTATAAGTCTTCATGTGATCAAATTCGACGGCAGCTTTAATATCTACATCGTCCGTCGGACCATATTCATTGGCTGCCAGTAAAGAAATATAAACGGGAAACTTCAGGAATTCCTGTTTTTCGATTTCGGATAATTTTGCGAAAGCTTTCATCTTAATTGTAGTTATTTATTTTGTGGCTTAATTTTATTAGTATAAGTCAGTCGCCGGTTTAATTATATCATACCAGGCAGGGTATCGGGAATTGTCATTTTGGCTACGCCGATCCGATTATCAGCCATCCCATAGTAAACATCTATGCGGTTAGGTTGTCCAATATCGTCGCGACGATCTATACCGGTCGGGAACACCACGTTGGCGATCGTTCCAATCGTTTCCTCCGGTAATTCGGGAATTAATATAGGTTTAGGCGAACGATACAATATTTTTTGTGGATCCTTTTCCGAAAGGACCATTACCCCGGCAGAATACCACAATTTTGGTTTGTCAGCCGTTGATCCCTCCAACTCATGTACACCATGATAAATAATAAGCCATCCATGTTTGGTTAATAAAGGGGGAGCTCCTGCACCTATCTTCAAGTTTTCCCATGGTTCTACTGGTATAGCCAGACGGTGGTTGGATGTGAATTTGGCATATTGTATGGTAGTGTCTTCTCCTAAATTATAATAGGAGATCCAAATACTCTCCTTATGTGAATCTATTTCCCGGTTCTTATGTTTAACGGTTTCCTCGGGAGTGGTGCCTGGAAAAAGCGGGCGATGCAACATACCTATAGACGGGTGTCCGTGAGGGCTGGGAATAACGACAGGGAAAATGCTGGCATCTTTATTATTAATACCATTAAAGTCAACGTGCTTATATGAAAGGTACTTTACCAACCCTAAGCGTTCCCAATTAAAAAGGTCTTTTGACCTGGCCACAGCAATGCGCGGCCCATCCGGCCCGAAGGCGGTATAGGTCATGATGTAATGCGCTAAAGGTTCTACATAAGTTACCCGTGCATCTTCGCAGCCACCTCCACCGTTGGGGCGTTTTTCGTATTCGGCTTCAGGTTGTAACGCTATACCCAAACGTTCTACGCCAGTAGGCTCCCCGGTTTTATTAAATTTCACTCTCGCTATACCTATACAGGAATAATTGTTTTTTGCCACCAAACGCGGGAAAAGGTAAAGGGCACCATCCGGGCCACGGGTTGCTGCTGGGTTAAGTACCCCTTCGGTCTCCAATTCATTGCCCGGTTCGGGCTCCATTATGGTGCCGATGCGTTGTAGCTGAAATGGGTTCATGATCTTTTGCTATTATCCTTGCCAGGTATGTTTATTTGCAATAAGTTAATTTGGTTATCGGGTTGAACGTCGCATTCTCCTATAGCAGCCGGTAGCAGAACCACGTCACCTTTACTAATCGGGTAATGATTGGCATTGGAAACAACCTTTGCCGACCCCTCTAAACAAACTAAAATGGTCGGCTCATTTTTGAAACCAACCTTAAAAGGCGACTTGTATTTCATGCGCCATAATATAAAATGCTCGTTATCGAATAATTTTTCGGTGTTGGTATGATGAGTTTTTGTAACCGGCTTTACCGGCCCAATATCAACCTGGTCAAAATCAATGCAGGCCATCGCTTCATCTACCTGGAGATCGCGTGGTTTTCCGGTTTTAGAGTCGGTTCGATCCCAATCGTAAAGGCGGAAAGTAACGTCGCTGTTTTCCTGTACTTCAAAAACTACGGTTCCGCCAAGCGTATGTACCGTGCCGGAATGAATAAATACAGCATCCCCGGGTTTTGGTATAAAACTATGAAGTTTGTCAGCTACACTATGGGTTTGAATAGCCTGACGCAAATTTTGCTGATCGGTACCTTTCTTTAGCCCGGCATATATACGGCTATCTTTACCTGTCTCTAAAACCACCCAGGCTTCCGTTTTTCCAGTGTCACCTTTAGGTATATAGCTTTTTTGATCGTCTGAAGGATGAACCTGTACCGACAAAACTTCCTTACAATCTAAGAATTTCAACAAAAGCGGGAAATGATCAAATCTGCCAGCCAGTTTTCCCATAAGTTCTTTAGGATATTCTTTCATCAATTGAGTAATGGAATAACCCTTTAGCGAACCGTCAATAACTTTGCTGGCATGATCCTTACGATCGCTCAATATCCATGCTTCACCTATAGGTTCCTCTTTTGGCAGTGGTTTAGAAAGTAAATGCGCTATTTTTCGGCCTCCCCAAAGGCGGTATTGATAGATAGGTTCGAATTTTAAGGGGTATAATGCATTGTTCATGTATTATAGTAAGCATATTTAATGTAATAAGTTTCGATTATAAAAAGAGAGGTCAGTAAATCATTTGGAATCCGATCTTTTTGTGATATGGTTAACTGCTAAAAGATAGTTTAGCGTTTAATTATTAGTAGACTTACCCCGTTATATTTTAAAAAATACCTTAAAAGCGCATCCTTTGCCCATTTCGCAGTCCACCTCAATTTTACCACCCGAAGCATTAACGATTTTTCGGATCAAATATAATCCGATGCCCGTTCCTTCGCTCGTCTCACTAATCCGCTTGTATTTCTTAAAGATCTGATCAACTTCGTCTTTGGGAATGCCGATACCGTTATCCGCGATCATTAATACGATGAACTCATCCTTTTTTTCGGTTTGGATGCTTATCTCGGGTATACGGTCGGGAGAGCTAAACTTCAAAGCGTTCGTAATAAGGTTAAGAATTATACTTCTCAAATTCTTTTTAGCGAACCGAACGTCTTTTATTTTGAAATGGGTATGGAAAACGGCTTTCGAAACTTTGATCTTTTCTTGCAAGACTTCATTGATCTCTTCAAAAATAGCCGGGAAACTTTCGCGGTTATCATCCGTTTCTTCCGATTCGATATATCCAACCCTGGCCAGATCACCGATAATGTTTTTAAAATTTGTAACTGCTTTATTCATCATTCCGGATAAATTCAATACTTCCGGGTCTTTCATATCAAGTTTATCATTGAGTATCTCCAACAACATTTCAATATTCACGATTGGTGCATTTAGGTCATGAGAAGCACCAAAAACAAAGTTATTCAGGTCTGCATTGATCCTTAGCAGGCTTTTATTACTGTTGTCCAAATTACCGTTACTTACGTCCAGGCTTTTATTACTGATGTCCAGTTCCTTAAGCAGTTTTTTTAATTCGGTGATATTATAAAAACTAATGATCGCGCCATCAGGATTTTTACTGTGTTTCTTGAGGTAGGGCATGGTCATGACCTGATAAGTATTCCCGTCTAAAGCTTCCGCCTCCCGCGTAATAGATTCCCCGTTATGGATTACTTTACTGATATCATCTATCAATGTTTCAAATTTTATATTCGTGGTGATATTGCTGAGCGGGCGGCCAATATCACCCTCGCGGATGTTGATATGCTTCACCGCCCCAGGCGAATATCTTTTTAGCAGCAGGTCGCGGTCAACAAACAACTGGCCGTTAATATTGCTGCGGAAGTAATTGTTCAGGTCGTCATTTAGGTCGGTTAGCTCGTCAATAGTTAGTTGATGGTCCTTGTTAACTGTTTGGAGTTCCTCGTTCACTGATTGTAACTCTTCGTTCGTGCTTTGCATTTCTTCATTTGCCGACTGCATTTCTTCGTTGGCGGATTGTAGCTCTTCGTTAAAAGATTGCATATTTTCATTGGAGGAGGCGATGCGTTCATGCGCAACATCCAGCGTATGTTTAAGCTGGGCCACCTCCTGCTCCAGACTGATCACATGTTCTTTGGTAACTTCGTTGATATCCGCTATGTGGATCACATTTTTCTCTGTTATTTTTGTCTGGCTGTCCGTAAACAAAACCAGCAATAGCCTTTCTTCCGATCCGTTTAAGTAAAAGGGACTGATTATTATATTGATGAGTTTGATCTTCGCCTTATCGGAAACTTCGAAGTTAAGACTGTCGAGCACCACTCTTTCATCCAGTTTTAGCGCCTTGTGGGCAGCGGCTTTCAACACTATAGAAACATGATCCGGTAACAGGTCGTTCAGGTTGTGATTGAAGTTGATGTTTTTTAAATAGTTTTTTGTATTACCAAATGACTGAACGACCGATAGATTTTCGTCAGTACAAACACCATTAAATCCGGACTCCTTGAGCAGTGCCGAATTGACCTGGTCTGTAAGTTCGGATTTCGACACAGGTACAATGGCTTTTTTATTTACTTCTACAGTCGTCGTCTTTATGTCGCCTATCATATGGGATGAAAAGGCATCTAACCGGATGGCTTTTCCTGTTTTATTGCTTTTCAGGACGTTCCATTTGCCGCTGATCTCTGCAAAGCCATCTTTAATCACAGACGCGCTCTCGCTTGGCCCCAAAAAAAGGTACCCGCCTTTTTTAAGCCCGAAATGCATCAATGCAAATACTTTTTGCTGTAAAGCCGCATTGAGATAAATGAGCAAGTTACGGCAACTGATCAGATCGATGTTACAATAGGGTGGGTTCTTCGTCAGGTCATGCTGGGCGAAGATCAGCATTTTTCGGATTTCATGTTTGACTTTATAGGCCGTACCTTCTTTCGTAAAAAATTGCTGCAGCCTCGCTTTCGAAACAGTTTTAGTAATGCTTTCCGGGTAAATGCCTTTGGAAGCGGTATCCAGTGCCACTTTACTAATATCCGAGGCAAATATTTTAACCTCGATATTTTTTGGAGTGTTGTTTAAATACTCTTTCACCAGGATAGCTATTGAGTAAGCTTCCTCGCCCGTGGCACAACCAGCCACCCATATTTTCAGGGCATCCCCATTGTTCTTTTTAATGATATCGGATATAACAATTTCCTCGATGATCTTGAAGGCTTCGGGATCACGGAAAAAAGACGTCACACTGATCAGGAAGTCATTTGTCAGCAAGTTTATTTCAGCAGTATTATTTGTTAAAAAATCCCGGTAAGTGCTAACCTTATTAAAATTATTTGCAACCATCCGCCGTTTGATACGCCGGATGATGGTTGGTCGCTTGTAATCGCTAAAATCCAACGGCAGGTTGCCTTTGATGAGGCTAAATATCTCTCCAAGTTCTTCCTCGCTGATGTGGCCCGCAGGTTCATCGGTCAGTAATTCTAAAAGGCCGTCCTTAACATATTCTTCGATAACCTGGGGCATGGCTTCGGGGGAAAGTATCTTATCCGCGCAATCCGTAGCGATCGCGGCCAGCGGCATACCGTTAAAGCCCGCGGTATTTGGATCTTGTACCAGTACGATACCACCAGCTTTTTTTATTGCCTGGATGCCCTTCGACCCATCGTCACCGGTACCTGATAAAATAATGCCAATAGCCTTATTACCACGTTCCTCAGCCAGCGACTTAAAAAAATAGTCGATCGTCATGTGTGGTCGCGGCTGATCCTTTTTGTCCGAAAGGATCAGCCTGCCATTTTTAACGATCATGAATTTATTACTTGGGATCAGGTAAACGGTATTGGCTTTAATATCCACGTTTTCAATAGCTTCAACAACCTGTAGTTTGCTGTGTTGTGCCAATATTTGAACCATCTGGCTTTTAAAGTCGGCTGAAAGATGTTGTATCAGGATATAAGACACGGAGTCTAACGGTGTATAATCAAAGAAGGCAGAGATAGCTTCCAAACCTCCGGCAGACGCGCCGATGGCTATAATGTACTGTTGATTGACAATTTTAGCCATGTTTATTGATGTTTTTTTTACACCTGTAAGGTGTAAGTGTGTAAATGTAACGCTATTGTTAAATATTAATTTATTTATTTTCAGGCATTTATACCTTAATAGGTATTGGTTTTACCGGAAAAGTGATCGTAAAAACAGTGCCTTCGTTAACCTTGCTTTCAAACGATATCGTTCCGTTCATCAGTTCTGTGTAGCGGCTAACAATATTTAAGCCTAATCCGGTTCCGGGTATGTTGCCGGTATTATGTGCCCGGAAGAACGCTTCAAATAAATGTTGCTGATCACCTTCCGGTATGCCAATGCCATTATCCCTAATAACAATGATCAATTCAGTTTTGGTAATGGTAGTATTAAATTCGATCAGAGAAGCAGGCCCCGAGTATTTGATCGCGTTGCTGATCAGGTTAATGATACTGTTTTTAAGCAACGAGGGATTTAGGATAGCCATCCGGCCCCGGCCGGTATGGTGGTATTCAATTCGCTGTTCTTGTTTCGCAAGTGACTGCATATCTTCTGTAATATCTTCCGCAAATTTAACGACATCAAATTCGCTAAGTTTCGGGTTGATCTTACCTGTTTCCAACAGTTCAAGTGATAAAAAATCGTTTAAGATATTGGTCAGGTTCTTGGAAGCATTTTTGATGGTTTCCGTATATTTTTTAATGATGGGGTGATCCAGGTCCTGCGCAAGTCTTCCGATCAACTCGGCCGACAACTGAATGGCTGTAAGTGGCGTTTTGAATTCATGCGATGCCATAGATACAAAGCGGCTTTTTAGCATATTCAGGTGTTTTTCCTTTTCGAGGGATTTGCTAATTATTTCACTGCTCAATTCGATCGCTGTAACAGAATCTATCAGGCTTTTATTGCTGATACCCAGCGCAGCCAGTATTTTGTTCAGTTCGGTAATGTCATAAAAGCTAATAATTGCACCATCTGTATTACCGGTGTTTTGCCGGATGTAGGGCATGGTCATGACTTGGTAGGTTTTCCCTTCGGAAGATTCAGCCTCCCTGGTAATAGTGTGGCCGTCCTGCATAACCTGCTGAATATCGGCAACCAGCGTTTCAAATTTAATATTTGTGGTGATATCCGCCAATGGCCTGCCGATGTCGCTTTCCCGCAGATTGATATGTTTGACCGCGCCCGGCGAATATTTTTTTAATAACAGGTTATGGTCAACAAATAACTGTCCATTGGTATTGCTCCGGAAATAGTTATTCAGATCATCATTTGAATCTGTCAGCTCTGCATTGGTTTCCTGCTGTTCCTTGTTGATGGTCTGTAATTCTTCATTAACAGATTGCAGTTCCTCATTTGCGCTGTGCATCTCCTCGTTAGCAGATTGCAATTCTTCGTGAAAAGATTGTATATTTTCATTAAATGCGTCGATCAATTCGTTCGCCGCTTGCAGGCTGCTTTTTGTCTCTATAAGTTCCTGTTCCAAACTGACCACGTGGGCCAGGGTTACTTGCCTGATGTCTCCGGATGCAATTAGCGACCTGGTCTTCGGTTTTCGTTTATTACTGGTAAACAGGATGAGCAATTGCCTGGTCCCAAACCCGTCACTTAAAAAGGGGCTGATGACCATGTTTACCGAATTTTTAACACCAAAATCCAGATCGCTCAGCGTTGCCAGCTGCTGTAATTTTAAGGCTTGGTGCGCAGCAGCCTTAACTATAATCGCTACCCCATCCGGTAGTAATTCGCCCAGGTTAAAATTAAAGTTCTCATTTTTCAGGTAGCCGGCTGTATTGCCAAAAGCTTTCACCACGGTGAGCTGCTGATCAGTGCAGACGCCGCACAGTCCTGCGGCTTCAAGCACGGCGGTTTGCCCGTCATTTGTCGGCAAACCTTTGGGCGCCAAAATAGCTGATCTTTTACCGTTTTGCACCGCTGTAAGGTTTTATTGGCGATTACCGTCGCGTTAAGTGGAGTATGATTAAAAAATAAGGAAAGTATTTCAAATATAACAAATTACCGCCCGTTCAATGTAATAATAAATTACAGGAAACTATACCTTCCTTTTAATGACAGCAAATTTCGTTACTGCAAATTCATCCAGTGATGACTATAAACAGATTTGAAAGTGATTTGAATCATTTGATTTCTAATTTCGCATCTGTTATTCAGTATTTGAATACCGACCGTCGGCGACGTAGCCTATACAAGTAAATTAAGCGATTATTTGCACATCACATGCGGTTACCTTCCACGACGCTGGTGGCGATGTCTGCCATATACTGCTTCATCATCCACATCATCGGTTATATTAAGATGGATATGTTCTCTTAATGGGGAATACGACTCTCTGGTATCGGCAGCTTGCTGGGTTATGTTTTCTTCCTTCGGCAAGCTATCCGTAGAATTAGACACTTCAATTTCAAACGTATTCATTTCCACCCGTTCCCGCAAACTGCCGTTCTTTTGTGTATTGGCGTAGGTCAGCGTATCTTTTAGCTGCCTGTTAAACTTAAATAAACTATCAAATAGACTTTCGCCACTCTGTTTAAAAGCAACACGATCAAACTGACCCATCTTTTTTGAATGTTCTTCATTTCTGCCCCTTGATGTATTCATAGGACTGAGTTTTATCAGATTGGTCGCGTCTTTCCTGGAGACAATAACCTGTATATGCATTTGCTCTCCCTCTTTACGGTCACCGCGCTTTTTAATACCCTGTTTAACTTCGGGATCGTTATAAGTATAATACCGATAGTTCTCCAACTTGGCAAACCATACAAGGTCCTCGTGGGTATTTACACCTTCCCGCTTAAAGTTCTGCGCGTAAGCATCCATCACGCGCACTGCAAAACCTTTCAGTTGATCCTTTACGCCTTCATCACTATATTGCTCCCTTAAAAAACCGAGCTCTTTTTGGCTGGAGCTAATGTTGACCAAAAAGAATTTGGCATCCGCCTTGCCTAATTTAGCAACGTTATTGTCTAGGGTCTGCATAACCAAATAAGGATCAATATTTATTTGCCTGCCGTTAAACCAATACTCAGGTTCTTTTTTCTTATTCAGCCTGTTCTCTTTTTCCAGGTAATGTACTAACCCGCTACTACTTCTTTTATTGGCAGCTTCTTTACTATCGCTGATATTGATAAACATAAAATACCCTTTATAATGACCGTACCTGATCTTTAACCACTGAGATTAATTCTTCCTTTTCCTTACCCGAGGTAATCATCGTAAAACTTTCCCTTGCTCGGATAAAGCCCTCCAGTATTGACATAAACTGTGACTTTAGCGCTTCCTTGTTTTTTTGGCTTTGCAATATTGCTTCCATCAATTTAGCGATTTCACTTAACATAGCCGCAAGCGCATGCTGGTTGTTCAATACATCTAGATTATGATGCAGTACTTCTGTATTAAAAAGGTCAATGATCTGTCGCTGAGATTCGCCGACCCTATCCATTAGTGATTTCATCGGAACCAGCAACATATTTTCCTGCGTTTTAATAAAGCCGATATATTGCTGATGATTCTTCATTAGTGTGTTTTTTAATAGCTCATCGTTTAAGTCTACCGGATCTTTCTTGCTTTTATAGAAATAATCGACCATCTGAATAAAGAACTGGCGCTTAGTGCGGCCGAGTTTGAGCGCCAATTTTTCAAACTTCTGATCAACCGAAAGCGGGTATCTTACTGATCTTACATTTATATCTTCCATTGTTAATTATGCCATAATATAGTTATACAGGATACTGTCAAGTATCCTTTTTCTTTATGTTTCACCGTTAAAAACCTCACTAAGTATCCCCGGAGGATACGCAAAACCCCCACAGCGTAGTGTAGGGCAAGCAAAGTAGGGCTCTGCCCAACTTCCGCTTGCTCCTTACGATTTCTCGAAAGGACTTTGGAGTTATATTGGTAGCTAGAGATATTGTTCCGGGAGAAAAAGTTCCGGGAGACATTTTGGTTAACAATTGTTGGATCCCTCATGGGTTTAAATACTGGGGGTTGAGGTAAACGGTGAAAGCCAATAAACCAGGCTGCCGGTCTTTGGATGAAAGGAAGGTGCATATTTGATATAGCGCCGGCCATCTAACTCCCGCATACATTTATGATAAGTCGCAATAGAAGCGATCTTACTAAAAGCCATCAGTTCTTTGCGGTTAACATTGAAAGGGCTTTTAAAGCCGTTCCTCTGCCAAAAGACAAACAAAGCGGCAAGTAAGCTGATATGGGTAGCGAATAATGATTTATCCTTTTCCGCTTTTTTTAATAAGCTGCCAAAGGCAGCAACTTCATTCTTTAAAAGATTCATAGGGTTATTATTGTTATTTATGGTGATATGCAGTGGAGACAGAACTTTTTCACAATGAACAAACTCACACCGAACAAATTCAGGTGCGAATAAATCTGCAGTGAAATTGTTTTGCATGAAGAATTTCATTTGCCTTCCAATACTTTGTTAATGTCTTCCAGTTTATAATACATCATGCCGCCCACTTTGGTAAAGCGCAGGGTGCCATTGATCCGCAGGGTCTGCAAAGTTCCCGGAGAGATACTGAGCATCTTTCGCACCTCCACACTTTTCAACCATTGCTTGCTTTCTCCAGCTCCGGGTTTTATGATTTGTTTGATCTCGGCTAAGAGTTCACTTTTGAACTGCTTTAGGTCTTCTTTGGTAATTAATTCGATTGCCGCCATAGATAATACTTTAAAATAAATTGATAAATAAAATTGTCCTTTCTTTTCAGCCAGGCTCAAAAATGGATGAACAGGTAAGACAATAAAGACAAACGTAACTATATGTTTTGATATTATAAAATATGTCAAAACAAATGTATAGATTTGCCGCAGATGAAATAATATGCTTTGATTAAATTTGATAGCTTTTGATTTTTGTAGTTTGAGCAATAAATCAAAGAAACCGATCAATAACGCTCAAAAGCACCCAAAAAAAATTATTTAAAAAAGTGTACAAGATCAGTTATAAGACTTACCTGAATGACCGGCTAAAGGAAGTTGACTTCCATGGAAGGCTTACCCACCCTTTATATGTACAGGTCACCCATGAAAGAAAAACCATCTTTTTTAAAAGCTACTATTTTGAACTGTTCTCTAAACCCCGCTATCTGCTGATGGTTCCACCCTTACCTCCAAAAGGGCCAACCATAGATGAAGTGATTGCCAGTGAAAATGAAGTGATCGACTTTATTATTGAAAGACATAAAGATGATTTCTCGTTGGATATATTCAAGAAAGAATATGCTTATTACAGCAAAGATCTTTGTGATATCACTGAAAGGGGTTTTATGGGTTACCTCTATACTTTCTTTTGGGATGAGGGGATGCCTTTTATAGGCGAACTAATCAAATCTGGCGGCAAGGATATTGTTGCTTATGACCTGTTGAGGGATTTTAAAAAGTCAATGAATAAAGTCCTTTATGATAAACTGGTTGCGAATTCTTTTAATTATTCACCACCTTACCTTCCGCTATATGGCTTTATGACACAAACCAAAAGATGGCCGATGCTCGTTCTCACCGTGATGGAATTCGAACAGCCGGAGAATATTAAAGCTTTTTTGGAATATGTGATGACTTATTACCCTAATATGCCAGCAGGGCAGCTTTTAGAACAGGTAGCTGGTTGGGAGAAGTGTGTTTAAAAGAATTCTATACGAGGGCTAATGAACAGACAGGCCATATTCAACAGTTAAGCAACCAAAAGCGCTAATCCGGGCAAAAATGCAAGGGCGGTCAGTCCGATAAAATACAAAACACAGCTGACCGTTTATATACCCTTGCATTTTTGTCCCGGTTTGGCCTACATTCGCGAACTGGTGAATATGGATTAAAGGAGTGGGTTCTGAAAGGTTGTTGGGAGGGAGCGAGCAACGTCCTTTCGCGGGTAAGGAAAAGCTGTTTCCGACTTACCGCAATAGCGGCATGTAGAAACGGCTTTTCCTGATGGGCTCTTTACCTTCCTCTGTTAAAATCCCAGCCACGTTCTTCGTCGTTATCTTCATTCCTGGAATTATCTCTATACTTATTAGCAATATCGATAATAGTCTGCTCCACGCCAATAGGTAAATCAGCGTTCAGGTAAACAAGCTGTTGATGTTTTATTTTCAGTAATAATACTAATTCACCTAGACCCTTTGAAGCATCAATGATTTCAAGCATATCAAAGCGGTCCGCAAACAGTTCAAGGTATTGTAAGCCTTCATTATAATTTAGCAGGATATTTTTACGATCTACAAAATGACCGCCGTCTAAAACTCTTTCGTTCACTCTGGAAGTAGATTGGTCAATATTTTCTAAGGTCAAATAGACTAAGTTTGCGGTATAACCATATCGCTTGAATTCGTTGGCGATATCCACCAATTCCTTATCTCTGAAATTAGTCTCTAAGGTAAAGTGCTGCTTATGTCGTACAGCTTCGTTAGCTTGTTTAAAAAACTCTTGGGTCGCTGAGTCATACACTTGTTTTTTAGGCATATTAGGTGATCGGGCCTCTATGCGGGCAATAACTTTGTCCACATCAAAAATAATAGCACCCGGTTCCGACAGATCTTTAGAATAAGTCGATTTCCCTGCGCCATTCGGCCCCGCGACAAATAATAGCTGCGGGTTATTTGACATATGATCAAAGTGTTTTTACAAAGTGTTCTTTTCCGTTTTCATCAATACTCATCAGTTCCTTCCTATCCCTATATTCGTGTATAGTATGGGCACTGGTCGGACAGATTAACCGATCATAATAGCTGAAGTAGCCGCCCTTTGCAAACTTTTTAAGTTTCACTGCTTCAGAGGTTGGACGCAGTCGTTCCCGCAACTCATCTTGCGATAAATCGAAGATCGAAACAGAATGTAAATGGCTTGTAGTAGTGCTGCTCATACTTTGGTGTGTTCTCATACAAATATAATTAAAATTTAAAAAAAAGATTATGGTGTAGTTATGGTTTTGCGTATTTCTGTTAAAGTAAAGCCATGTCCTGGCCAACCTTCAGGTCAAGTATTTTAGCATAGTGTTGGGTGGTTTTAATGTTGGTGTGCCCCAGCATTTTACTTACACTTTCAATAGGAACGCCATTAGATAGTGTTACAGTCGTTGCAAAAGTGTGCCGGGCAATGTGAAAGGTAAGAGGTTTTTCTATTCCGCATATTCCAGCTATCTCTTTTAAATAGGCGTTCATTTTTTGATTGGTACTTACTGGAAGGGCTTTGCCTAAATTGCAACAAATCGGGTGATCGTCATACTTATTAAGGATGGTCAAAGGTGTTTGTAATAATGGAATACGACTTGGGGTATCGGTTTTTTTTCGTTTAGTAAATATCCACATTTCTCCATCATGGCCTTTAATTATCTCGTTTCGTTTGAGCTTGTTTACATCGGCATAAGCTAGACCCGTAAAACAACAAAATAAAAAAATGTCTCTTACTTGATTGAGGCGCTCGGTTAAAAAAACTTTGTCTGCCATGGCTTGTAAATCGCCCTCATTGAGAAAAACTCTATCAACCTGTTTAATTCTTATTTTGTAATTACTAAATGGGTCTCTATCTAACCAACCGCTTGATAAACAAATACCTATAATTTTTTTAAAGTTTTTAATGTATTTAAAGGCTGAATTATTGGCACAATTGCGCTCCGAACGCAGATAAAATTCATAATTAGTAATAAATTCATGGTCGATTTTCTTAATATCAATATCAGATATTTTGTATTTCCATTGCAAATAATTTTGAGTATGCTTTAAAGAGGTTTGATAACGGACGTATGTACCCACGGCATATTCTTTTCCAATTAATGCAGCAATTTTTTTATTATGGTCTTTAAAAATATCAATTAGCATTCGTGCCTTTTCACTTTTACCTAAAAATTCATTTTTCAAAGCTTCAGCAGTAATGTTGCTTTTGGTTTCGGTTAATCTACTGTGTGCCTCGTATACTTGTTTTTGCAGGTTGTCTAAATACGAGTTAATGGATTTTGTATCCTCCTTAGTTCCTTTTAATCGCCCGGCAATACTATTCCAAGTACCGGGTTCACATTCTCGTCCTGTCGTCGTTTCGGAACGTTGACCATTCACTGTGATACGCAGATAAATCGGCACTAAGCCGCTTAGATAGTTTTTTGGCTTTTTTAAATAAAAAAGCAAGCTGAAAGTAGTTTTCATAATGTTTAAAGCATTAAAAAGTGAAACAAAATTAAGCTTGCAATTGGGTCTGTACAAGATGTTCAATTATTGAATAGCTTGATTATCAAATTGATAACACGATTTGGTGAGTTAGAATTTTTAAAAAGTTACTCACCGAATTACGCCCCTTTTTATCGCGAATCGGTGAATAATTTAGCCTTTTGACTAAAAAACAAAAGCCTGCAATCATTTGATTTGCAGGCTTTTATTCTGTTTTAACATTGAACTTAGTGGTGGCTACTTTACAAATCTCGAACTATTTCCTATCTGATTTGCGTTTAATCGCTGATTTAAACTTAGATCAATAATTTACGAAGAATTTGTGATCGAAAGAATTTTACTGGCGATGCATTGGTTCGAGTACGATTGGGTTCAACTGATTGGAAGAGAACCCACTGGTACGGATTTCGAACCAATTTATAGAAGATTTGAGACGACTAGCAAATCTAAAATCTGATAGTTAGAATTAACATTCTTAGGTGATAGCACAAAAAGCCGCATTGAAATCTTATTAAAGACATCAAGTCGGCGTTGTACCGTCCAAGAAGAAAAATTGGAACACTTAGAACGCTTTTTAATGGTATTAGAGCCCATTATTGACGACTTGAAAAACAAAGGTATTTTATAAAACAGATATTTTAAAAAGTATATTTGGAGGGGCTCGGCTTATAAATTTACCCTTGCATATTAACTTTCGAACTTATGATTTGGATATTTCCCAAAGAGTGTTTGATGGATGATAGGTGCGTCACCTTATAAGAGTAAATTACTCCTAATAATATACCAGTAATGATTGGGACATATCCAGGGTGGATATACCGCTGATATTGACCACCCAATTCCGGCGGAATGTGACCAGTGATTCCGCGTCAAATTGACCACCCCATTCCGGGGCAAACTG
>NZ_JBSRZI010000029.1:0-15442 GCF_054057495.1 Mucilaginibacter sp. UYNi724
AAACGCTTTTACAGCTCTCGCTGCTATCGTTCGCCAGCTAATTGCCTGGTCAATTTGCCACGGAATCAGGTGGTCAACATCCCCGGAATATCAATGCTGAGAGCGAAACTGTAGTATTTATTTTATTGTTGACAGTAATTCTTTGACCGTTTATCAAGGCTGAATTGAATAATACCTGACCTGTAGCCCCGGTAATCACCGTATTAAAGCCTATCAGGTGGTTATATTCCATTCTGTTGTTAGTGTTATCCCTGTACCTTTGGTCTTTACCAGAGTATTGAACGGGATTAGCGTTCTTTACAACCTCGAATATTACCGCCGGGGCTGCTGCATAACTAAAAGCACTGTCATTATTTGGTATAACAGCCTTGCTAATTTCGTCTTTAAAGGCTGTAGAACCTGTTAATGTATAACGATAATCACCTGTAAGGCCACTTTGATTGAAAATAGCGTTAAAGTACTCCTGTACGTAAAAAGAAGGTCTTAAATTGCGGTAATCTATCTTATTATCGAAGCTTACATCAGTAGTAACACCTTCACCATAATCAACTAATCCATATACATAGCCTGAACCAGTACTACCTGACACGGTTACCCCGTTCTTTTGGTAGATATTTGACCAACTATTCCTTATATTTTGGATGTTATAGGTATGATTAAAGGGTGTAAAATCAAGTTCTGATAGCAGTTTATCATTAATTATTGAGAAAAAGTCTACTAAAAATCCCTTTATGCTACATTGATAGGTTAGATTACCTAAAACATCCCGGCTACAGCTTATAAAATGAAGTTTGCCCTTTAATATAAGCGTGGTATCTTCATATACCACACAATCAATATCTTTAGTGATGTTGAAGTTAAATAAGAAAGAAAGGTTAACAGAATCATCTACTACCCTATTCAGGTTTGATAGATTACCAAAAACTAAATTATTATTCTTTGTAGCCTTAAAGGTTATGGTCTTACTTATACAATCTTTGCGTTTGGTAATATCGGAAACATCTGCAACCTGAAAAGTATTAGATAAGTCTACACCTTCGGTATCTAACCGTGCATAATTCCCGGTACTACCAGTTGTAGAATCAATTAGATATATTTGATAATTAGAATTTTTCGCCATTAAATTTTTCTTAGGTAATAGGAATGAAGAAAATATATTCTATGTTTGTCCCCAACGATTTAAAAAATAAATAATTATAGATATGGCAACCACCGACAAAGCAGTAGCAATCTTAAACGAAACGCTTACTACACTTGAAGCAAGTATAGCAGGTAGAAAAAGTGAAATCAACAATGCTTACAAAGAAGCTATAGGTTTAGCAAACAAAGCACATAAAGAATCTTTAGCATTAGCTGAAAAAACTTTGAAGGAATCTTTAACTGAATTTAGTTCTGAAAATGCAGAAATTGCAAAATTGAAAAATGCCCTTAAAGCATTAACAGGCGAAACTTCAAAAGCTACATCTGAAAAAGGCAAACGTGTTGATGATTGGTTTGGAAAGTTTAATACAGTTCTAACTAAAATGGGTAAAACAGTTGCAGACAATCCTAAAAGTTCAGATGTTAAAAAGATGATTGATGAACTGTACCCTGATTTAGGTTACAAAACTGGTGCTTACAACAATGCGTGGACAACCTATAAATCAAAGATTAAGTAATCAAATTAATAATATTTTAACAAAGAAGGCTACCCGATTAAGGTAGCCTTTCTTATTTCTTAATCCTTTAGTACTTGAAGTAGTTAATAAGAATAGAAGTCCCCGGTGCAGGGGCATTGTTAAAAATCAGTGCATCCCCGTACACGTTATAATCTGCCACCCTTCTTTGATAGATACCATTAAGAAATAATGATTCTGTATTTTCAATTGGTACTGATGGTAAACTAAACACAGTATTCTCGCTATTCACCGTACCTGATGGTGTTACCTGTGTTACATACTTCGTCTGTACAAAGTTCACGATAGCTGATTGTACAAAGGCTGTATTGGCTATTGTTGCATTAGTAGCTGCCGGGTTAGTTACTAATGGTACTGTTGGTGTACCTGTAAAGCCGGGGCTTGCTAATGGTGCTTTAGAACCCGAAGCAAAAGCATTATCACCTAAACCTAAGAACGTCTGTATTTGAACAGGTGTATATGGTTTAGCCTTGTAAGTACCTTCTTCAAATCCTGCTATCTGTACAGGTGTATTACCCAAAGATAAGAAGTCAGCTTCAACCCCACCCCATAAGGTTGCTTCACCATAAATATCAATTCCCCACTTACCATTAGCACCATCACCATTATATTTAGTGAAAGTAGTATCAACATAGTTTTTGGTTGCGTACCCTTGATAGTGTGTCCAGAACGTTGTAGCAGGTTTATTTGATATATCTGACAGAGCAGGGTTAGGTATGTTCATTACTGTTGTACCGTTACTTGCAGCCCTGTAGCTTAACACAGTGTTTGGGTCGTGAATCGAGATTAAAGAATCATCAACAAAGAATGCTAAGGTTACATCATATCTGTTAGCAGCCATAAACTGTTGCATATCGTTAATAGGTACAGTTCCAGAACCACCATCAGCTTCAATCTGAACTCCGAAGAAATTACCTCCGGCAAAATCAACTGCGGTGATACCTACAGCACCTTCACCCTGCGGGTAAATGTAACCGCCGTTAAATCTATTTCCTAAACTTTCATTACCTGCTATACCATCGATGTAAATAGGGTATTTTACATACTCGCTATCCACGTGTAAGAAAGTATTGTAACAAGCACCGTACAAATAGATACCGTAGTAGCCCGAAGCCGTTTCAAGGTTATCAAAAGTGTTCAGGTTGATAGGATGGTAATTAGAATGTGATACTAACTTAATACCTGCGTGTGGTGCTGTATTAGCCCCGGCGCAACGGATAAAACCGTAGTGTGAGTTACCATAATTGATACCAATAGCGGTACTACCTTCAATCAATATACCCGTATTGTTAGTACTCAGTGCTGTTAAGTAAGGTACAACCAAGTCAAATGTATTGATTATGTGTACGGCGGGGGCTGATGTAGATGAAGATAGTACTTCTACCCCATCTATAACACCGCCAAACGTTGATATTTCACTGGTTGAACCTGAGTTTGATAACAGAATACCACTTAAAGCGGTATCACCAACATAGATATATAGGTTTTTAAGAGCAAAACTGGCCTTATTTTTAACGATTATACCATTTTTACCTGCCGTATTTTGAGTTAAAACGGTTGCAAAACCCTCTCCTTCGATACATAATTGTGCAGCCGGAGGGTTTGTTGCATCCCACCCGGTTATAGTCAGTTCATTTGATAGCGAATAGTTACCTGAACATAGGTGAATCTTACCACCTTTGCCCGTTTGTAAGGCATTTATAGCTGATTGTATAACAGTATAAGCGTTTGTACCTGTGTAAGATTTTAAAGCAGAACCTTTGCGGGGGTATGCAGTGATAGTTGTACCCTTAATATCTATTACATAGTCAGATTCACCGTCTTTGCTACCGGGTACAATTACTGATGATTGCCAATATATACCAATATCATCAACCGTATAGGTTAACAAAGTGGTTTTGTTAGGTGTAGGTTCTACAGAAGCGTTACCGTAGTGACCTTCTGGCAATATTATTTTATGACCTCCGGTAGCATCCTGTACTACCAGTAGCTTACCGATTTCGCCCGGCTGCGGTGTAGTAACCTCTGGGGTTACATCCCTACCAATTATAAGTTTAGTTAATTTAGACATTAGTTCTTTCCGGTCTTATTGACCGTCTTCTATTTTTATTATTCCATTGGCATCTGGTACTACGTATTCAAAAGCGGTCTGGTCATCATAACACCAATCAAGTTGAATAACTTGTAGGTTTGGCGGGTTGTAACCTTCGGTTAGGTCAGGTACCGTTATTAAATCAATACCTGATGGTGCTGACATTTCTATTTCTAATCTCATTAAAGAAGTACTATACTTCTTTTGAAGAACAGGGTAATTTGTATTAGTGATTTGTACCGGGTACATAAGACCATTAGATAGCTTTACATAGACTTTGGGACTTTGGATTAACTCTTTTAGCCAAACACATTGAAGGTCTGTTAAAGGGGCTGAAATCACTTTGTATTTTGATGTACTTGTGGTGTTAATGGTATCAATTGTAGAATTTATTACACCGTCATTAACATTTGTATATAACCCGGTTGAATTAAAGCCGTACGGGTTTCTGGTTATGGTTGTTTTTTGAACTTCTACAGATTCACGTGGTGCATAGAAACTAAATGAATCAAACCCGCCCAACTTGTTAGCAAACAATACTTCTACAGGTAACCTGTTACACTTAGGTATTTCATAAGTGTAGGTTTTTAGTTTGGTCTTAACATTGTTGTTAACATCTAATAATTGTACGGTATAGAGTTTAACCGAACTGAGGTCAACTTGAAAGTTATCTGATACACTTTTAGGGCTAACATCTATCCGGGACACCCTATCAAAGGTCACACCCGAAATCACATAGCTACCTGTTAATTGTGATTTATCGTTATACAATTTGTAGTTAATGGTGGCACCTGTCAAATTATCGTTTAACAAGTAAAGATATTCAGAGGTAGCCCCGTTAACTTTTGTGTAATTAGGCTTAGAGGTCAAAAAGTTAGCGGTAACCCCGGTTGAACCAGATAAGACGTAATCTGAGTATTGAAAACTATTGAAGGCAACCGGGTTGAGTTCAGCATTCCACACATAAAACAAACCAGTTGTAAGGGTAACACCATCGATGATACCGTTATCGGTATATAACTTTTCGGTTATTTTAAGTTTGTAAGCCTGTATTAGCTTCGAAGGGCTATCAACAATATTAGCGTTAACCAATAACTGATAATCAACCACGTTTGAAAGAACACCTGACAGGTCTGTATAGCTACCAGTGCGGTTATCCGGGCTTGTGAACAGCCTCAAAGACACTATTACGCTGTTATCATCAGCTAATACCTGCACCTGAAAAAACTGAATAGCAGTGTCAGAACTGTTCATCTGGAAAATGACAGGATTATTAGCCGGGGTATATTTATCTGGTTGCTTTACTATTGAAATCATTCACCTAATTTTCTTAGGTAATGGGTTATAACCGTTAAATATTTATATTTGCTAAAACAGCAATATGAAATCAATAAGAGGAACCTTAGAATTAAAAAAAACAGTCAAATTTAGGAATGATGATAAGGATTTAAGCATAGCATCCATTATCAAAAAATACCTTGAAAATCGAATACTATATGAATCTAATTTCCTTGATAGTGTAAAAAACCAAATTCAATTACAGTTATTTTATACGAAGCCACTTCTGTTAGATTTAGTGAATAAAGAGTTTCAACATAACGATTTTATTTCTATTGATGATATTACCGTAGACTTAGAACAGGAACCTCATTTTGATGATAACGGAAAAACCATCTACAAAGGGTTCTATAGCTTTTATGCCAAAAGTGAAGAAATTGAAATTGTAGCTATACCTGCTGAAAACATTATCGCATATCATTCTGAATCAACTCCGATTTTACGCTTCCAAACGTTATCAAATGATTTATTGTTTTTAACCAGTTCTTACGATACCGAATCGAAATAGTTTCTTAAATGGCTAAAGCATCAGAAAAATTTTACAATAATACTTGGTTTCAAATCATAGTAACTACTTTAATATTAACTCCTATTAGTAGTGCTATATATGACCACACCAAAGATATACCTATCATCACACCCATACTAAGTGTTTTTAAATACGTGTGGGTAAACGTATTTAATTTTAATATACCGCTTTATCTCGTAGTTATTGCATTTACTATTTTAATAGTAGGAATGAAAAATTATTTAACCTTCAAAGATAAGATACCAGAAATATATGCAAGTCTTGAAGTAGTAAAAGAACCGGATTACATTAATTATACAGAAGGGAAGTTGAAAAAATGGACGTGGACTTGGAACTGGAAATATAATTCAATATCAGATTCTTATTCTATTTCAGATTTAGTACCAATTTGTAATAGATGTACGTACAAGATGAAAGGTGATATTGGTTTTGCTATATACACTTGCCCTAATTGTGATAATATGTATGCAGATTATTACGAACTTTCATCTGATATAAGAAACGTTATTCTACAAAAGATTGAAAGAGGTGATTATCCTAAAGATTAAGTTTAACCATTTTTGTCATCAACATTATCACCTTCCTTGTTATAGATTTTAGCTTTTAGGTTATGGATAACAAAGCCCTTAGCATTCTTTATTAAATCCTGCCTAAGCTTTTCTTTTTCTTCTGTCCATTTGATAGCAGGTTTAGGTTTGATACCTTTATTATAAACGCTTGTAGATAAAGCCCACGCTAATGTTTCCTGTTCACTACCTTCTTTTTTATCCTTGAATTTTGAGGGCTTGCCGTAGTATTTAGGATTGTTAACCAGACTTAGGTTCTTAGATTTGATATAGTCCAGAAACGGCTGTAAGGGTGGGCGTTTATCACCATAGGAATATTTTGTTTGATATAGCTTTTCTTTCGACCCATTCACGCCATAGTAGTTATATAGCAAATGTTCAGAACCTTTGATATGAACTTCTTGCCCCTCTGATTCTAAGGTAATGTTTTCTATTTTACCCGTGTTGACAAAATTGGGTATTCCCTGAATGTTTTCTTTTAACCTTAAAATAAAGTCAGCGCAAGCTTGTTCTGCTGCTGATAAGGCAGATGTAAAGTTAGCTTTAGATTCCCCTATGTTATCAAGGGCTGCTGCATTAGCTTGTGAAAGGGATTTAGCCATATATTAACGCTTGTGATTGATTAAATTTATTGTTCCATCTACTTACACCATTTAAGGACAAAGTTGATTAGAGGGGCTCAAAAAGCCCTAAATACTATTGGAGGTTTAAACTTTTTAAGAACTGATTTTACCATTACGGTTTTCTTCTAAGGTTACTTGTTCTTTAAGAAGGGTAGCTATAGTAAGCACACTCATTACATCATTATTCATTACCTGCCAAAAGGTTTCCCCGGTGAAGTCTGCTACCTGTTTAGCTATCATAAAGTAGTTCCACCGTTGGTTGAACTCTTGTTGAATGGATTCAGATTCTTGAAGGATTGCATCAACATCTTTAGCCCCGTTTTCAGTGTTATCCGGTTCAGTTGACGGAATGAAGAAGCCTGTGAACGTTGTAAAAACCTTTCGGTGTTCTTCTGTAGCGTAAAAAAACCTGCTATGACCTCTACCATAGATTGATTCAAAAAGTATTCTTCATTATGGTTTTTGTCTTTGGCAAACACCGCTAACATTGACGGTATGTTTTCTATAGCTGATGATAAGATACCCGCTTCTGTAAAGTCTAAGGATAGCTTATTGAAGTGTACAAAACTATCATAAGTTAAATCTTCAAATTGAATATACTTGATAGTAGGTTTACGCTTATCGGGTAAGGTTTGCATAAACTTTAGTTTATCAATCATTTCAAATATCTTTGATGTAGGTAGTTCATCTAATACATCCATAGGTATATCAGTTAGTAAACTTATTAAGGTCATATTCTTTTCAATATCTGACAGGTGATTAGCTGTAAAGATATCGAAGTCTATAAGGTCTGGTTCTTTATCTGATTCATTTATAACCGGGGATAACTTGATATAATCTTTCAATAGCAGTTCATTCCAGTCACCGGGTAGTTTATCTAATATTTGTTTATAGTTCATTTGGTTAGTTGTTAATAAAGCCATCCCTGATAGTTGCTAAGGTCAGCTTGTTTCTTAAATTTATTTGCAATGGCTAAGGCCATAATAATATCATCTTTGAAGTTCTTACTTGCTGAATATTTTAGGTGACCTGTACTACTACTGTATGTATATTCAAACGTGTGCATCTCATTAGCTGCATCCTGATTATATTTAATAGTACCCTGTTCAACATCTTTAATGAGTTGAACCATTAATTGGGGCTTGCTTGTAGAAGTGAACTTAAATCCTTGTAAATTACTAACAGTCATACTCAATTCTTCTTCAATCGGGTCACCGATTCCAGTACTGTCAATGACCTTTAGTGTATATGCAGGTAGTGCTTTGATTCGTTCTTTGATTTGCCAATAAGGGGATTGAAAACGTTCAAAGTATGACATATTAGAATTTTGGTCAAGTCCTACAATTACTGTCCAGTCACCATTTTCACCTTTACCACGTGCTATATCAACCCCAAACACTACAGAAGGCTTATTTGATAGTGATTCAATGATGTTATTATTAATGTTATCAGTACCAAATGGGTTATCCGCATTTGCCATTTCGAGGGCGAGGTATTCCTGTTCAAAAATTGCGATAGGAAGTTCTTTCTTCTTCTGTTCAATGTACTTCAAAGACAGATGCGGGTTATCATAACACGTGAAATGCCACGATTGATAACCGTCTTCACCTGTTAAGCCCTTAGTATAAAGTGAGTGAAAATACCCCCGGCCTTTTGGTGAACTCAAAAAGATAATATCTCCGTTATGCCGGGCAAGTGTAGGAGATATATGTTCAGTATAACTTTGCTCTAAATCTTTATAAAAAGCTGCTTCATCCACAATGGCTAATGATATGGTATTACCCCTGATGGTGTCGGTAGCCTCACCGGAATAGAACTGTATTACACCCCCGGTAATCAATTCAATTGATAGGGATGAACTGTTTTGCCTCTTAATGACTTCGCCCGGTAGAAGCTTTAATAACTCACTATAGAAGGTCTTACTTAAATCGAACTTATGACAGAAGTAAGCAACCTTTTTGCCCTCTAATAAATATTTAATGGCAATCACTTTGGCTAAGTATGACTTACCTGATTGCCTCCCACAATTAAGTATTTTTACCTTTGCCTTACTTTGCCATACTAATAGCTGCTTTGAATGAAGCTTAGGCAGTTTAATGTTAATATTCAATATAAGAATCGCTCTTATTCTGGTACTTTATCACGGGTTTGGACACCTATTCTGACATTTTCTGTTGAAAAACGCCCTTGAATGTGGTTTAAAAGCCCTTTATAGGTTCGTAAACTATCAACCTGTGATTTTACCAACGGCTTAGTCTTTGCCGTATTTAGTACTTATCCCTTAAAAGGGTGAATCATTTTCGTCTTCATCATCTTTAGGGGCTGCTTCGCTATCTACATAGGTTACAGTTACCTTAACTTCACCTGAATGTGCAACGGTATCTTCATTCTTATTTAGTTGTGGTATGCGGTACTTAGCAACCTTATCAATTATCATCCACTGCTGAAACGGTGACATAGTTAATAGGTCATCCGCAAGTTCATCTATCTTATTAGATAGTACCTGACCTATAGCCTCTCTGATTTGTTCAGTGGTCTTGTTCTTAACTCCGGGTTTTCTACCCCCGGTTTTTCTTTTCCTTTTTCAAACGGCATATTCTTTTCCTGTTCTATTATAATTGAATAGGTAATGGTATATGTGCGAGAAAAAAGAGGTTGATTGATTAGTTATCGGCGAAGATTTCACCAATAAAATATTAAGATAACACGAAAGATTTCTATATAGTTTCTATAAGATTGCTAAAGAGTTTCTAAAGAGTTTCTCCTTGAAAAGTTATTAACATCGGGGCTACAATATTAAAGTTGACTTTACCTAAGCATCGATTGATTTACGGAGTATGTGTTGGTAACAATGCGAGAAAAACACGTTGTTTAATTGGGTAAATTTGTAAAAGAAAATAACAAAATGAATTTATTTTCGACTTGTAACAGTATATATAATCAAGGGGTCAAAAACGCTGTTAAAAATACATTAGCAATTTTTTTTATTCAATTATAGATATTAGATTTACTACCGTTAAACAACTAAAGAATGAAAACAAAAGATTTAATTACTGACCTGAATACTTTTAGTAAAAAGCATAAACCTATGATAGATTTACTATATCTTATATTGACTGCTTTGAACCTTCTACATATTATAAAATAAACTTTAACATTCTTATATAGTAAACTTTATTATATTGCGGAATGATTGAAGAAAAGCCTAAAAGAATTATCCTGTGTGATTTGGCGATGGTGTTAGCGTTTATTTTAGGTGCTGTTGGGATAAGTCAGCTTTTCAACCATTCAAACCCCTTAGAGGCTAATAGTTTGTTCTCTTTCTTAAAAGATTTATTAGGTTTAAAGTATGCGCTTCTTGACTTTGTTTCTGCTGTAATGTTAACCCTTTTAGCTGTTAAAATCGGCGCTGATGAAAAAAATAGGGTTAACCAGATTACCCGCCCGTGGAATTCTAAGCAAGGTGATAACATTACAGACTACTATGAGAATATCGATAATAAAAAATAGAACAAAATGAAACCATTGGTAATATTTGTCCTAATTGCCTTAATAGCTGGATGCTCAAAAAAGAAGCCTATTGTAAAACCAAAGAAGCTTTATTCTTACAAATTGTATATTGATGATAAACTTGAACTTAACAAAGATTCTGTTCTATTTGGGAAAAAAGCCACTGACACGTTACAGTTTTTAAATGATAGTTTAGCTTTCTCTGAGGCTGCGGATAAATTAAAGTGGAAGAAACTTATAAATGATATTTTTGTGAGCGTTAACAAGAATAAGCCAAATTCATCATACGTTTCCGATTCAGGTAAAACCTTTAAAATTTTAAATCACAAAGGTCAAGACTTAAAAAGTATTCTATCTATAAAATTTACTGATAGTGTTGAAAAGGCCGAAAATAAATCACTCACTGATATTCGCCACGAAAGTTATATAGAAGAAGAATATAAAAAAATACATCCCGATAACAAATAAAAAGCCCCGGCTAAATGAATAGTCAGGGCTTTGGTCAACAAATCTATTTTAAGACTATAATTACATTTCAGCTTCGTTAATAATCCCGCTAATCAAATCTTGACTTACCCCGGCCTTTACAGCCATTTCACCAAGGATTTTTAATTCAGCTTTCTTCATACGTAAAAATTTGGGAATACTAAAAATAGCCCTCGTTATAGCAACGGCTATTAAAAATACTATTAAAAACCCGACAAACATTACTATTAATTCTCCTGCTCCCATTGTTTAAAAGTTTAGGAAACTAAGGTAAATAAAAAAGCCCTAACATTTCTGCTAAGGCTTTTATTATAGGTGATACTTGAAATAGTATGTTTGATTTTATTTCCCGCCACTAATTACGGCACCAATCAATGCAAAAATCGCTATAACAATTATAATAGCAATAAAACTATTGAAATTTTCTTTTGGGGTTTTATCTCTCATTGGTGTTCCGTATTTATCAACACGTAACCCGTTTTTGTAATATATTTTTTGTGACATAAATATTGTTTTGGTATTCAAATATACATTTTTAAATAAAATCCACACTATGACAAATAAAAAGCCCCGGCTAAATAAATAGTCAGGGCTTGATAATGAAAATAAAACACACCGGTTTTATCGCTGACCGGGAAACAGCTTAAATAGCTTTAGCAGTATTACAGTAAATAGATTTATTCAAATCTTTTTCAACTATGTAGGCTCTAACTGATTCTGCATTTTTAAATGACAGGTTCAAATTTTTGAAATCCTGTAGGTTTTGTTTACCTTCTTTAATATCATTAAGATAATCTTCTTCTTTGGTTAACAAATCTTTTAAATACTTTTCTACATTTAGCGTAGTTTGATAAGGTAACTTTACATCTTTTAAAGTAAACCGTAATTGGTTTACTAAATCTTTTATTGTTTGCTTTTGTTCTGTTTCTGTGTTCATATTCTTCTTTATTATAAATACCTCTGACTTTTGTAGAAGTACTATTTATATTATATTTATTTTTTATCACCCCGCCGAAGGTTATTAAGCCTTTTCTATAGTTAAGGTTATATCTTTTTGCCCGGTTAACTTTATAACCATATCTTCTGTAGCTGCTTTAGATATCCAAATCAACTTATTATCTGTATGGTAACCTACCAGTATGCAACCTGAGGTGGAATTTTCATTATTCCCCGGATGTATTCTAATGCCTTCAAACCCCGGCACGGCTAATACCTCTGGTAAAATCCGTTTAAACCTGTTAGAAAGGCTTAAAATGACCTTATAAACCCCGTAAGGTATAGCGGTAGCATTCTTTACCTTCTTATCTCTCAGAACATCTTCGAGAGTGTAGCAGAACCAAACATCATCTATATATAAATCTCCTATTGTATTATTTTTATTAAATACTTTTCTTATAACTTTTAACTTCATTTACCGATTTGAGATTCTCTTTGGTAATAGCTGTACACTATTGTTATGAATTCCCCCACGCAAGGTGAACACGTAAAACTGATTATCCGTTCAGGCATAATAGCCTTAACTACACCTTTCAATACCGCTAATTCCTGTGAATCAAAAGATGCTTCTTTGTGAACAGCATAGTATTGTAGCTTAGGTAGTATCAGTTCGATACTGGTTAATATTTCTTGTTTTGTCATTTAATTTATTTTGTTTCTTATCTTTAGTAATATAGCACACCGTTCATAATCTTCATATCTTACTTCTAACAGTGCAATAACATTTGTTAGGTAGTTTTTATAAGCTTTTTGTTCATCATCTGATTCAATGATTAATTCACCATACCAGTCATTCAGTAAACCTTCAATATCCGGGTACCTACCTATTATCAATGAAGTTTGTAGATTAATTTGGTTGAAGATAAACAGCGATAATTTATCTGTCATCACCTTTAAGTGCTTTTATTTTCTTTAAAAGAATCCGGCGTTGGGCTAAATACTTTGATTCTGAAAAGCCTAAAGCTTTTTGTTTATCTGTATAGCTTAGGTCATCATCAAACATTATATTGAATAGCTGAACATCTTTCATTGATAGTTTAGCTTTGATTAATTCTAATTCTGTTAGGGGTTTATTTAAATCCATTTCTATTATTTTATTGTAGATATAGGTTCTATATTCTTTATATTCATTAGTGGGTTTTCTTTTGTAGAACCTTTCACCGTTCCACAATGCAGTAATGAATTCAACTTCATCCGGGGCTAATCTCTTTTGTATCTCTTGCCACCTGTCAATTGAATAATCACGGTCAGCAAAGAAGTTACCGTCTTCGGTATCTGGTATAGGAATCCCCGTGAAATCATCTGTACCATCATTATAAGTATCTGTGGGTGATATGTAATTAAGTCCAAAGTAATTAGAACCAAAAAGTAATTTGGTACCAAAGCTATTGTTAGGGCTTATAGGTTTAACATACCCCCGGCTATCAGATTCAACTGCTTTTTTGGGTGCTTTGTGCATCATTTGCCTTTTCAATATCTTTACCGAAATCATTTCAATGCTTTTAGGATTTTCATCATAAGCATTAACTAACTTTTCAGCATTGTAATTTGCTAAATGGTAAAGGGTTTCTAAGTATATTTCTTCTGCTATTTTGGTTTGCCGGGGTATTGATAGCTTACCTTTGTAATAGCCGTCTATCTTTATTTTAAGTACACCTGAGTTATAAAAATCTGTAAGTATTGTGTCTTTTCTTTTTATGTAATCCAATTGGTTATTTAATCTTGAAAGGCAGGTCATCAAACCACCTGCTAAGGGCTGTAGCTATGAATGATGCTACTAATGGTATAAGAACCTGCACCGGGCTAAAGGTGCCTAAGAACGCTTGTGTGTAGATGTAAACTACACCCGCCCACCACGAAAGGCAGTAAATACAATTGAAAGGTTTACCCAGATTCAACTGGTTAATCAACCATTGGTAAGCCGGGTTAATCATTAACCCATTTACCGCTATTGCTATTATTGATGCTGTTATTAACATTATCTTTTTTTAGGCTGAATCTCATATTCAGTTTTAATTCTCTTACCGTAACCGCCTTTGTAGAAGCTGTACAGATACATACTTTGTCTGTCTGAATTACTGATAACAGAAGTCATAATACCTATGATTCCTGCTACGGCTAATATTTGTCTAATTAACTTTTTTAATATCTTTTAATTTTGGCCTTATTATAAGGCAGTTCAATCATAATCTTATCAACCTTATTTGTGTAGCCTAAAGTTGTTTTACCTACGTTTTTAATAGATAAATTTAGTTCACTTACCTTTAGTTTTTTAAGATTGTAGATAAGGGCTACATTATTATTGAAGTGACTAATGTAGAATATATCAGCCCCCGCATTATCTTCGCTTATTTTCAATAGGTGCTGATACTTCGAAAACTCCAAAAAGACAGAATCAAAATCAGTTGATGATAAGTTTCTATCTTTAATCTCGATAAAGAAGGGCTTTACATCCCCGGCTATTGTTGTAGTGCATCCTGACATATCCCACACCGCATAACGGTTAACACTTTCAACCAGAATGTAATTAGGAAACAGGTTCACCGTTTTAGTTCTACCTATAGCTTCACGCTCTAAAAACATATCCATTATCTTAGTTCTTTAATATCTTCTTTAAGCCCGGTTATCTCTTTTATGAGTTGTTCTTTAATTTCTTTTACTGTTAGGTTTGCTAAATCAGTTTCCCGTTGTTGTTGTTCCATATCTATAAATACACGCTCAGGAATAGAATGCCCCAAAAAGTGAAACTATTTGAAAATAAATTTTTAGGCACAAAAAAACCCGTAGCGTTTACCACGGGTTTCAAAACTTCATAATTGTCAATCAAGACACATTTTTAAAGAATTGTCAGAATTTTGGCTGTTTTATTACTTACTTTGTAATAAGAAGAGATTTTATATAAAATAAAATGAATTGTATAAGATGCAATGCTAAAACGGCTGAACGAATCAAGCGTAGTTTACTGCTGAAAATTATATCATTATTTTTCCCAATGAGAAGGTATAAGTGCTATAGCTGTATGAAAAAATTTGTCGTGTTAGACAAAGCCTAATCTTTGGCTTGTTCTCTGGCCTGTAACCGGGTCATTGTAATACGTTAACAGCCTTATTGAACCATCCCTCCGGTACACGTCTACAGCTTCATTGCGCTTCACACAGCCTTTTAATCTGACAGGCTTAGATGGTAACATATTCTGATTCACTTTTAATATAACCAGTTAGCGGGTCTTCGCTATAAGTTGTTTGCATTAGTTGATTGTGCAGCGTATCTAAATACACTTGTGTTTCACCCGCCGAAGTATGCCGGGTTTCTTTGAATAAAAACCTACGAAGTGAACCGTCTAATCTTATGGTACCTGTTGAAGGTTTAGGTATTACCGCTCTGGCAGCTTTTCTATTTTGGTGATAAAGATAAGTAGCTTGTGTTAGTTCACCTGCTGTAAGGCTTTTTACTTTGTCTGATATGGTCATAGCTTTTTAGTTTTTTAGTTTAGTTAAACCCCGGCACTTTACACCGGGGGCTTTAGTTATTGTGTCTCGTCCTGAAAAAAGTTGACTAATAAATGGTCAACAAAATGAGTTACAAGGTAGTTAAAGTAAAAGGTGAAGCCTCGCATTTAAAGTATA
>NZ_JBSRZI010000030.1:0-7744 GCF_054057495.1 Mucilaginibacter sp. UYNi724
GGTCATGATCCTTTGGATATTCGCAACACCTTACAACATTCCCGGCCAGCGGACAAGAAAAGACTCTCCTCTAGATATACTGAACAAACGTTTTGCTTCTGGTCTAATCAGTAATGACGAATACCAGGAAAAGAAAAAAATGATTAGTGGTAACTGACTTTTGAAACTAGGGAAGTCGGATAAACTGATTAAACTCACTTTTTCAGACCTCTGCTATCATTTATTATCTAAGTGGTAAACTTGAAATTTGACTTTCGGCATACATAAATCAAAAAACATGCAACGCAATATTAAAAGCATAATAAATTATAACATAGCAGCCACAGATAGTATAGTCGGCGAAGTCGAAGAATTTTACTTTGATGATAAAAGCTGGAAGATACGATACCTCGTCATTAAAACTGGTAACTGGCTATCCGGACGAAAGGTATTGATCGCGCCGCATGCCCTTCTTAAACAACCCTGGCAAGATGGTTTCTTCCCAGTTAATTTAACAAAGAAACAGATCGAAAACAGCCCGGATATTGATACCGATAAACCGGTATCGCGCCAGCAGGAAATAGAACTATATGGCCATTACCAATGGGAAAGCTATTGGGGGAGCGGCTTTTACGGTGGCGGTTCCTTAGGTGTGAGTATGCCGTTCCCGGTTTTAGATCAAAAGGTTTTAATTGAAGCCGACAAAAAGGATAAACATACTGACGACGACATCCATTTACGCAGTACGGGAAGCATAACAGGCTACCATATTCATACGACCAACGGAGAGATCGGCCATATCATTGATTTTATCGTTGATGATCAAACCTGGCAAATTAAATTTATCGTTATAGATACCCATAACTGGTTCGGAGGCAAAAAAGTATTGATACCGGTAGCACACGTTAAAGAAATAAATTGGAGCGAAAACAAAATACACCTTGATATAACCTCCTCTGTTGTTGATAAAAGCGTTCTTTTCAAAGAAGCCGATTACCCGCAAGTTCAAACAGTCAATTAATGAAGGATAAAGATATATTGCACGGCCTTTACGTCGAATTGGTCAAGTTGCAAAAGGAGATCATCGCTTCCGGACTTAAATTACTTGTCATTTTAGAAGGAAGAGATGCAGCCGGGAAGGACGGTACGATTAAAAGGATCGTTAAGCATTTAAGCCCGCGGGAAACGATCGTGGTGGCATTAGGAAAACCTTCTGACCATCAGGAAAAGGATTGGTATTTCCAGCGATACATCGCGCATTTGCCTGCCTCAGGAGAATTGGTTCTGTTCAACAGAAGTTGGTATAACCGTGCTGGAGTAGAAAAGGTAATGAAGTTTTGCACTCATCAACAATATAAATCATTTTTTAAAGAAGTTGAATTATTCGAGGAAATGCTGGCTAACGCCGGTTTTATTATTGTGAAATACTACCTCGATATCAGTAAGAAAGAACAGGAAAAGCGGTTTGATGAACGAAAAAAAGATCCGCTTAAACAGTGGAAAATAAGCCCTATTGACGAGGCTGCAACCAAACATTGGAAAGATTACTCCGATGCGAGGGATGAAATGCTACTCAAAACCGATTTTAAGCACGCCCCCTGGTTTATCGTTAGTGCTGATGACAAAGACGACACGCATATCAACCTGATCACGCATTTACTGAAGCGTTGCGATTATAAGCACAAAGATGACAAGGCTTTATCACATGCTTGTGACTTTGTTTATCCGGCCACGCCTAAAAACATAAAGGAAAAGCTATTCCAATAATCTCAATCGCAAATGAAGGCTATTCTAAAAGATACGGACGAGAAATTAAATTGCGGAAAAATTGTTTCGGTACGGGGCAGCGTTATAGATGCCCGTTTTGACCACTCTCTCCCTGCCGTTTATGCCCTGCTCCATGCAGGCGAACAACGGGAAATTGCCATCGAAGTGCTTTCACAATTGGATGAGCACACTGTAAGGGGAATAGCGCTAACACCTACCCAGGGGCTTGCGCGGGGTATGCAAATAGAAACTGACGGAAACGAATTAATGGTGCCGGTTGGCGAACGTACGCTTGGCAGGATGTTCGACGTGTTCGGAAATACTATTGACCATTTGAAACCATTGGCAGAAGGCGAAAAACGAAATGTTCACCAATCCCCCCCACCATTAGATAAAAGGGCGACTAATTCGCAGGTTTTTGAAACAGGTATTAAGGCAATAGATGTATTGATACCGTTGGAGCGTGGCGGCAAAGCCGGTTTATTCGGTGGAGCAGGCGTAGGCAAAACAGTTTTATTAACGGAAATGATCCACAATATGGTGGGCCAGAATAAAGGGGTTAGCATGTTTTGCGGCATAGGCGAACGCTGCCGTGAAGGAAACGAGCTATATGAAGCGATGAAGGATGCCGGGCTGCTTAAAAATATGATCATGATGTTTGGGCAGATGAATGAGCCGCCTGGAGCCCGTTTTCGGGTTGGCCATGCTGCTTTAACCATGGCCGAATATTTCCGGGATGATGAGCATAAAGATGTTTTATTATTGATCGATAATATCTTCCGGTTTATCCAGGCTGGTATGGAGGTCTCAGGTTTAATGGGGCAAATGCCATCGCGTTTGGGTTATCAGCCTACACTGGAGACGGAATTGTCGGCCCTTGAGGAAAGGATCGCTAATACAGATGCCGGGGCAATTACTTCTATACAGGCGGTATATGTACCGGCCGATGACCTAACCGACCCGGCTGCCGTTCATGCGTTTTCGCACCTTTCGGCAACTATTGTGCTTTCGCGCGAAAGGGCCAGCGAAGGCCTTTATCCATCTATTGATTTTCTGCAATCTAATTCAAAAATGGCTACGCCGGGAATTATTGGCGACCGGCATTACCAGCTCGCCCAGCAGATCCGGCAAACGCTGGCACAATATGAAGACCTGAAGGATATTATTTCTATGCTGGGTATGGAGCAATTGTCAACAGGCGACAGGCTCGTTGTAAACCGCGCCAGACGGCTGGAGCGGTTTTTAACACAACCCTTTTTTGCTACCGAACAATTTAGTGGCGTAAAAGGAGAAGTGGTTAGCTTGAAAGATGCGCTCGACGGTTGTGAACGTATTTTGGCAGACGAATTTAAAGACTTGCCTGAAAATGCTTTTTACATGATCGGAAATATAGACGAAGCACTAAAGAATAAAGGCGTCAATAAGGACGGCCCGGTTGCCACAAAACCTGTGATCAAATAGAAGCGAAAAATATGGACCTTAAGATATTACTTCCCTATAAAGTTTTTGCCGATGTAAAAAACGTCAGTAACATCGTTGCAGAGACAATCGAAGGGTCTGTTGGCTTTCTGCCGCAAAGGCTGGATTGCGTTGCGGTACTGGTCCCTGGTATTTTCAGTTACAAAACAGACAAGGTACATTATTTAGCCGTGGACGAAGGCCTTTTTGTAAAAGCCGGGTCGCAGGTACTGGTTTCCGTTAGAAATGCGGTTGGCGGCGTTGAGTTAGGAAAATTAGCCGAAACGGTAAAAAATGAGTTTAAGAATGCAGATGAAAATGAAGAAAAAGTTCGGCATATGGCCTCACAACTGGAAAGTGGGTTTCTTTCCAGGCTAAAGAAATTTCAACAGCTATAAAATGGCACAACCGGAAAATGACGCCGACTTTTTTGGCCGGATGATCTCGACTAAGGAAAAAAGAAAATTAAAGGCCCTCGACGAAAAAAAAAGAGCGGAGTGGTTTGGTTTCGGCATGTTCGGTATGGTAGGCTGGTCGGTTACCGCGCCAACTTTTTTGAGCACAATGGGCGGAATTTGGCTGGATAAAAATTATCCCCAATCCTTCTCATGGACAGTAACCTGCCTGATAACAGGCTTGGTGGTAGGTTGTATTATCGCCTGGAGTTGGGTAATAAAAGAAGATAAATAGTATAAAATAATTTGACGATGATAGTAATAGCATTAATAGGCGGATTGATATTAGGCATCCTTTTTTTTGGCGGTTTATGGCTGACTGTAAAAAGAACTTTAGGTTCGCCATACGTTGCATTATGGCTTTTGGGAAGCTCACTGATAAGAACGGGTATTGTATTAACCGGGTTTTATTTCATGGCCCAGGGCAGTTTGTTACAATTACTGGTAAGTGTCGCCGGGTTTATTGCGGGCCGCCTTTTAATTTTAAGGCTCACCAGGCAGATCGAGCAAAAGCAAGTTATCGTAACAGAAAGCAGCCCATTATGAATTTAACGCCAGATCAGACCATATTTTGGAGCAATGGTTTTATCACCATCAACCTCACCATCGTCACTACGTGGGGTGTTATGTTATTTATGGTGATCGGTGCCATACTGATTACGCGCAAGTTGAAAACTACGCATAAAATTTCCCGATGGCAGTGTATCCTCGAAATGATCGTAACGGGCATCAATGAACAGATCAAAGAAGTCGGGCTCGAAAACCCCGAACAATACATTGGCTTTATCGGTACACTTTTTCTATTCATTGCCATGTGTAACTTCTGGATCGTTTTACCCTGGTATCAGCCGCCGACAGGTTCCCTTTCCACCACTGCCGCATTGGCGATCGCCGTGTTTTTGGCCGTGCCTTTTTTTGGCATTCAAAAGAGCGGCTTCTTCGCCTATCTGAAGACCTACATCAAGCCGACTTTCATCATGTTGCCTTTCAATATCATTAGCGAATTATCAAGAACGCTGGCACTGGCCATCAGGTTATTTGGGAATATTATGAGCGGTGGAATGATCATCGCCATTTTGTTAAGCATATCTCCTTTATTTATTCCTATTGTCATGAAGGCCCTTGGCCTCCTTACCGGGATGGTACAGGCCTATATCTTTAGTATCCTGGCTACGGTTTATATCGCGGCAGCGGTACAGGAAAGCATCAAAAAGAAAAAATTAGTAAATAAAAGCACCAATTAAATAGATAAAAATGGATAATGTATCAGTAATAGCAGTAGCATCAATTATTACAGCCGGCCTTACAACAGGCATCGGTTGTATGTTCCCGGCATTAAGTGAAGGTAAGGCGGTAGCAACCGCTTTAAGTTCCATAGCGCAACAGCCGGACGCGGCGCCCACCATAACCAGGACCCTGTTTGTCGGCCTGGCCATGATCGAGTCAACAGCCATTTATTGCTTCGTGGTTTCCATGATCCTGATCTTTGCAAACCCATTCTGGACACACATTATTGCTAAATAACACACCATGCAAATTAATTGGTTTACGGTAATCGCGCAGATCGTCAATTTCCTGGTGTTGGTTTGGCTGATGAAAAAATATCTCTATAAGCCTATTCTGGCGGCTATTGATGAGCGCGAAAAAAAGATAGCTGCTGAGCTTGCGGACGCCAAAAGCAAAATGACTGAGGCAAAGAAAGAACAGGATGAGTTTCAACAAAAAAACAACGATTTTGATAAGCACAAAAAGAAGCTAATGGACCAGGCAACATCAGATGCTGATAAGGAACGGGAAAAGCTTTTGGATACTGCAAAAAAGGAAGCTGCAGGTGTAAAAGAAAAACTGGAAGCAGCATCAAAGGAATTACAAGAAAATTTGAGCGATGAGATCTCAAAGAAAACACAGGATGAGGTTTTCGCTATCGCAAAAAAAGCCCTCGCCGAATTGGCTTCAACTGACCTTGAAGAACAATCCGTTCATGTTTTTATCAAGAAGATAAAAGCGATCACTGACAAAGATAAAAAACAGTTCATCGGCGCTTTCCATTCGGATTCGGCCCCGATAAAGGTTAAAAGTGCTTATGACTTAGCTGAAAAGGATCAAAAAGGCATACGATCCGCAATTGCGGATATACTTGGAGATGAAGTTAAATATGAGTTTAAGACGGATCCTAAAATGATCAGCGGGATCGAACTGGCAGCTAATGGGTACAAACTATCCTGGAGTTTAGCCGCGTATGTTAATTCACTGGAAAAGAGTGTAGCGACGACAATAAACAAAACTCATCAAGCTGTAAAGTAATAACAATATGCCTTCAAGTACTTTAAAAAACAGTATAGCCGACACTTTCCACCAGTTGGATAAGGGTTTGGCGGAGCACGTATTCGCATTCGCACCCCGCGAGGTTGGCTATGTGACCAGCGTTGCCACGGGTATTGTAAAAGTTTCGGGATTGGAAGGTGCCGGCTTTGAAGAACTGCTTAAATTTTCGGAAGACCTGTACGGCATTGCCTATAATTTAGATGAAGATGAGATCGGCGTTATCCTGCTTGGTGAAGATACCTTATTGAATGCCGGAGACGAAGTAGAGCGTACCGGCCGGGTGATGGATATCCCGGTAGGCGACCATTTGATCGGCCGGGTAATTGATCCCATGGGGATACCCATTGATGGGAAAGGCAATATCGCAACCAACAAAAGGTTACCCATTGAACGGCCTTCGCCCGCTATCATGGACCGAACAGCCGTAAATGCGCCTTTACAAACCGGCATAAAAGTTATTGACGCACTAATTCCAATTGGCCGCGGCCAGCGTGAACTGATAGTGGGCGACCGGCAAACCGGCAAAACACAAATAGCAATTGATACCATACTTAACCAGCAAGGAAAAGATGTGGTTTGCATTTACTGTGCTATTGGGCAACGCGCTGCCGCTGTCGCCAAGGTTATCGCCAACCTGGAACAAAAAGGTGCTATGGATTATACCGTAGTTATGGTGGCCGAAGGTAACCATGCTGCGGGATTGAAATATATTGCTCCTTACGCGGCAACCAGCATAGCCGAACACTTTATGGAAGAGGGTCGTAACGTGCTCATTGTATATGACGATCTTACGCATCACGCGCGGGCCTATCGTGAACTTTCGCTGCTGTTACGCAGACCACCCGGACGAGAAGCATTTCCGGGTGATATTTTTTATATTCACTCCAGGTTGCTGGAACGGGCTACGCACCTGAGCGCTCAATTAAAAGGCGGATCGCTGACGGCCTTACCTATTATCGAAACTGAAGCGCAAAATATCTCCGCCTATATCCCAACCAATCTGATCTCTATTACCGATGGACAGATCTATCTATCGCCCAAACTATTTGAAGCCGGAAATTTACCGGCAGTTGATGTGGGTAAATCAGTTTCCCGTGTCGGGTCTGCTGCACAGTTACCCGCCTACAAATCTATTGTCAGCTTGAAATTACAATACGCGCAATTTGAAGAGCTGGAAAACTTTTCTCGCTTTGGCACCCGTCTGGATGACAATACTAAAAAGGTGATCGATCATGGCCTGCGTATCCGATGTTGCCTCAAACAAAACGAATTGCATCCCTTAACGGTTTCAGAACAAATAGTCGTATTATTGGCTTTAACGAGCGGGCTTTTTGATGCTATACCTGTAGATAAGATCGCCGATGCCGAAGCGGTTATTCTTAAAGATATGGGACGATTTCCTGCCGAAGTGCTCAAACGGCTTTTTGATGACAAACCTTTAAACGACGCAGACCATGATACGATCCTGAAAATCGCCGGCGAACTTCTTGCTCCCTTTAACGAAAAGCCGGAAGCGGAAAAACCAGAACCTGATAAACCCTCGAAGTAATGGATACGCTGGAAGATCTGAACCGGAAATTGGATGGTGCAAAAGATATCAAATCGGTTGTTAAAGCCATGAAGGCTATGGCTGCTGCCAATATTTCACAATATGAAGCGGCGGTAGCTTCACTTGGCGATTACTATCATACCGTTACACTGGGTATTAAGGCTTATTTAAAAGCGGAAAAAATACAAACGGTAATTGAAAATCCGGGAGC
>NZ_JBSRZI010000031.1:0-6150 GCF_054057495.1 Mucilaginibacter sp. UYNi724
GTCAGTTTGCCCCGGAATGGGGTGGTCAATTTGACGCGGAATCACTGGTCACATTCCGCCGGAATTGGGTGGTCAATATCAGCGGTATATCCAATCCCTGGCCGTCTTGGCAAAATAATATAGAGCAAGCAAAACGGAAAGCCTTAATTTGCCTTTATGATGCAATTCGACATGTATTTGAATATGAACGTGAGAATCGCATTGGACGAATAGAATAATTATCAGATACAATTAAAATTCAAAATTTTCTAAAAATGTAATTATATTTGACAATATCTGACAAGAATAAATTAGACAAATTTGGAAACGTTAATTACAATGCTTAGAGAGGGTAGAGAATCTAAAGGATTATTGCTTAGGGAAGTTGCTGCAGCAATTGGCGTGGATACTGCCATGATAAGCAAATTTGAAAAAGGAGAACGCAAACCAACTAGAGATCAATTATTATTATTGTCTAAAACTTTGGATATAGACGAAAGAGCAATATTGGTAACATATTTAAGTGACAAGGTAGTAGCTGATTTAGTTAAGGAAGACGTTGCAAATGAAGTACTGGAAGTTGCTATGGTAAAAATTAACGCGATAAAGAAATAGGAAATGAGTGAAATAGAGTCAAATAATATCTTTGAAAACGGCGCGTTGTGGCTTCGTGCGGATTTTCACTTACATACGAATGCCGATAGCGAATTCAATTATCAAGGCGATCCAAATTTTTTTGTCACTACTTATGTTCAAAAATTAATCGAACAGAAAATATTTGTTGGTGCGATTACAAATCATAATAAGTTTGATCTTTCTGAATTTAAGGAACTTAAGAAGAATGCAAGTAAAAACAATATATATCTAATCCCAGGAGTCGAGTTTTCAGTCAAGGATGGGTCGAAAGGAATACATATTCTGATACTATTTGACGATGAATGGATTTACAATTCTGAAAACCATAATTACATACAAGACTTTATAACCTCGGCGTTTGTAGCGATATCCGGTTATAGTAGTCCCCCGTATAAAAATTCGAATTTAAATTTTGAAGAGACTTGTACTGCTCTGACAAAATTTGGGAAGGACTTTTTCATCGTACTACCGCATGTTGATGATAGTAGCGGTCTTTTCGGTGAACTTTCCGGTCGTGGATTGGAAGACTTTATGCGCGCTGCATGTTTTAAAAATGTTTTGGCTTTTCAAAAAGTTAGAAGTAGAGATAATATTGCGAAAGCAAAAACCATAATTAACGGGGAGCCGCCAGTAAGTGTGGAGGGAACTGATTGCGCTAGCAACGGAATCGACGGTATCGGCCTAGGTAACTTAGTTAATGGCGAGATACAAAAATGCTTTATCAAATTAGGTTCATATAACTTTGAAGCGTTAAAGTTTGCCTTATTAGATCACAAAAATCGGGTAGCATCTGTAATGCCTCCAACTAATAAAGCTTGGATAAAGTCTATAACTTTTACAACTAACAAAGAGTCTGGGAAAAAACTATCGTTTAGTCCAGCGATGAACAATTTAATCGGAATTAGGGGTAGCGGTAAATCATCCCTATTAGAAACCGTTAGGTATGCCCTTGATATCTCTCTTGGAAAAAACTCACATGAACCAAATTACAAGGATAAACTTGTTCAAAATCTTTTGGGTAGTGGCGGAAAAATGAAAATAGAGCTTGAAGACAGGCACGGAAAATTGTTCATAGCGGAAAAAATATACGGCGAAGCCACAAATATTTATTCTGATGGAGTACTTCAAAATAATCTTAAAATTCAGGCAATTATCAATAAACCCCTTTATTATGGACAAAAAGACTTGTCAGATATCGGTGGTGAGACGTCGACTGAGGATCTTATCAATAAATTAATGGGTGATAAGCTCACCAATGTTAAAATCAAAATCGAAGAACAAAATATCATCATTTTATCCAACCTGGGCGAAATTGACAAGGTTAATAAGACACTTGCGCAAAAGAAGGATATCGAAGAAAAGAAAGCTGCGATAGAGTTAAATATGAAAATATTTAAGGATTATCAAGTTGACAAAAAACTTAACAAACAACTAGAATTCGACAAGGACAGTAACAGGATCGATTCAATTGTAAATTTTGAAAAATTACTTATCGACCGTCTTCAGGAATTACATAGCGAATTTGAAGGATTATTTATCAGTCATTATCAATACAAGTCAGTAGAAAACCCAGCATTATTTGAGGAAATATACGCATCACTAACCCGTTTTCAAAGTATTTTTGCAGGATTGAAAAATGTCATTGGCGGCTTAAATTTAGAAATGTCCGCCTTAGAGGTAATCAAGGAGAATTTTAGCTTACAATATGAAACATTGAAAGAAGAATTTTCTCAGATTAAACGCGAAATCAATCTACCTAATATTGAAGCTGACGCGTATGTTAGGTTATCTAAAGATTTCGACCTTCAAAATGCAAAACTTATAGAAATTGAAAAACTATCTGTCCGAAAACAAGATCTTAGAAATCGCCTTAATGAATCCTTAACTAAACTAAAGAACCTTTGGCATGAAGAATACATTCTAGTTCAGGAAGAAGTTAATAAAATCAATACAGAACAACTAAAGATTAGAATTGAAGTAACCTTCAAAGGCAACAAAGAAAAATATAAGGAATTTTTAAAAGCAAGCGTCAGGGGAAGCAATTTACGTGACAGTACAATATCTGACATTGCAGATGAATATCCTGATTTAATTGAAGTCTATAATAATTTATCGGTAGAAGGCAGCGAACTAAGAAATCTTCTTTCTGGTGGAAGCAATCTGCATAATTTTACTAATAAATACATTGAAAATATAGGTGCATTTCTTACCTATCGTGTTCAAGATAAATACACTATATTTTATAATGACCGCCCTTTAAATGAGCATTCATTAGGTCAACGAGCGTCAGCTTTAATTCTTTTTATCCTGACTTTGAAAGAAAATGATATTATTGTTATAGATCAGCCTGAAGATGATTTAGATAATCAAACAATCTACACAGATGTTATTACGGAATTAAAAAAACTAAAGTCAGAAACACAATTCATTTTTGCTACTCACAACCCAAACATTCCAGTATTAGGCGATTGTGAACAAATAATTTGTTGTTCCTATGATAAAGGAGTAGTGAAAACAGAGGTCGGTGGTATTGATGACACTATCATACAGAAAAAAATAGTAGATATTATGGAAGGCGGTGAGGAAGCATTCAATCACCGAAAAGTTATATACGAATTATGGAAGCATTAGACCTTTTAGAGATAATACAGCGTGGGGAAAGTTCCAAAGTGCAGTTTAAAGAAAGACTTCCACATACTGATTCACTTGCACACGAATTAATAGCCTTTTCCAATTCCGAAGGCGGAGTTATAATCGTAGGCGTCAACGATAAGACCGGTGGATTAAATGGATTATCATTTGACGAAATACAAGCTGCAAATGGCAAGTTCGTGAACACTGCATCCCAGTCAGTTTTTCCTGCAATCCTAATTTTAAGCGAAGTAATTAGCGTAGGAAACCAAAATTTAATGGTAGTCACTGTTAACGAAGGTTTGAGCAAACCGTATAAGGATCGGTTAGGCACAATATATGTCAAAAATGGATCAGATAAACGTCGTGTAACTTCGAATGACGAAATTGCCAGATTGTTGCAAAGCAGTAAAAACATGTTTGCTGACGAGATTCCGGTTGTCGGTACAACAGCTGCAGACGTCAACTTAAATTATTATAATTCATTTCTGGTTCGGAGGTTTGGTAAATCCCTAGAAGACTTAGCAATAAGTTTACCAAAGGCACTTGAAAATTTATCCTTGCTTAAAGATGGCCAATTAACGTTAGCAGGAGAACTGCTTTTTTCAGACAATCGTCATATAATAAAGCCACAGTTTTCCATTCAATGTGTTGCCGTAGATGACGTTAATTTAAACGGAAATAAATTCATTGATAATGAACCTGCTTTTGAAGGTAAATTGGCCGAAGTGTATGAAAAGGCATTCGCCTTTATTAATCGCAACATCAAAAAAGTACAGTCGGGTGATTCTTTTAACAGTCTAGCCGTATGGGAAATACCGCAAGAAGTATTTGAAGAAACTTTAGTAAATTCCTTAATTCATAGGGATTATTTCATTCAATCTACCATTAAGGTATTTATGTTTTCAGACCGTATAGAAATTGTTAGTCCAGGTAAACTGCCTAATTCCTTAACCATAGAAAATATTAGCAACGGAATATCAATTGCAAGAAATCCTGTCCTACAATCATTAGCGCAGTATATTTTACCCTATAAGGGTTTAGGAACAGGGGTTGGAAGAGCAATTTCTGCGTATCCATTAATTTCTTTTGTCAACGATATCGATTCGGAACAGTTTAAAGTAATAATACCAAGACCCGGGAATTAATAAAGCGAAACCTAAAAAAATGACCGAGCAAATCAACAGTGATGTTTTTTCAGATGATTGGAAAAACGAATATCTGCCGAGACTTGAAAAAAGCTATTTATATATCTCGCTAGAACTAAAAACTAATAAAGCGGATAAAGAAGTCATCGCGCTTATCCATAGCGCAGTGTCGTATGCTATTCAACGAACCAAGACCATAATTAGGCATATGGGAGAGTTTACTCTTCATGATTCTGACCACCTTTTTAGAGTCCTTCATTTAATGGAGAGATTACTTACTCGCGAAGTTATCGACGAATTGTCGCCGCCGGAATTAATGCTTTTGATTTTAAGCGCATTTCTCCACGATATAGGGATGGCACCAGACGAAAAAGACGTGATCACCTGGAAAAAAGTTTGGGATATTTTTCCGGAAGTAGATGATAAACAAAAGGATACCTATAATAAATTCAAACTGTTTTTTGCCTCTCGGCCTGAACAAAAAGTAGTTATCGATAGATTAATCAGTCAAGGAAAAAATTCTGATGCCGATATAATAAAATCTTATTTAATTACTGAATTTATAAGGCAAACGCATGCAGAACGAGCACGTGAAATAATTGATCAACATTGGAACGGGAAAATACTCTTTCGTGAATGCGACTTAACCGTTGAACTGGCAAATCTTTGTAATAGCCATAATGAGGATGCTCTTAAACTGTTAGAGTTTGATAAAAGTTATTCTTGTGGAGCAAATAATTATGTGTGTTTGCCGGTATTAGGTATCATACTCAGATTGGCAGATATCTTGGATTTCGATGCCAAAAGAACACCTTCTATTTTGTTTTCTCATTTATATGTTAGAAATCCGGTGTCAATTAAAGAATGGAGCAAACACAGGAGTATTGAAAGCTGGGAAATTTCTTGGGAATTAATTCAATTTAATGCAAAATGCACTCATCCTGCAATTGAGGCCTCAATTCATGAATTCTGTGACATCATTGACCACGAATTGAGTTTATGTAACAATCTGATCTTTGGACTAAATGCCTTCAACCAAAGCAAAGCCAGGAACATCCAAATTAAATTTCCTTTCAGTGTAAACCGAGAAAAGATAGAGACAAAAAAAAATATTTATAATCAGCCTATATATACCTATAGAGATACTAAATTTAAACTTAGTAAGCGACAAGTAATCGACCTTTTAATGGGTACGAAACTTTATGGAAACCCAGAGATTGCCCTAAGAGAGCTATTGCAGAATTCGATTGATGCATGCCTTTTACGAAAGGCGCAGGAATTAAAATGGAAAAATCTTTATGAACCTGAAATTACGGTCAGTTTCTACACCAATGAGGATGGCGATGATGTTTTAGAAGTTAATGATAACGGTACCGGCATGGACCAATACATAATTGATAACTATTATTCAAAAGTCGGCTCCTCCTTTTACAAATCCACTGATTTTTATAAATTAAAAACGGACTCTAATGCAGACTTTACCCCTACATCACGTTTTGGTATTGGTATTTTATCTTGCTTTATGGTTGCTGATACGCTTATTGTTGATACTAAAAGAAAATATGCGTCTGATGAATCAAGCCCTGCATTAAACATCACAGTAGAGGGGCAAGAAAGCATTTTCTGGATAAAGCCGAGTAAAAGAACTAATGCGGGCACGACTGGAGATTATGATGAATGAGACCACACCATTTCGGCGCAAGCTGACCCACTGTTTCGGGGCAAACTGACCATGGTATTTCGGGGCAAACTGACC
>NZ_JBSRZI010000032.1:0-6085 GCF_054057495.1 Mucilaginibacter sp. UYNi724
GTGATCAAAACCAATGAAGAATTAATGATCGCGAGATCAGTATGTACTATTTTGAATTACAACATTAAACAATAAATAAAATGGAAACCCTATTGAGCAACCCCGAGGTTGATACCTTATCGCCGGTATTATTGCAAAAGATGAATGCCTATTGGCGAGCTGCCAATTATCTTTCTGTCGGACAGATCTATTTGTACGATAACCCACTGTTGAAAGAGCCGTTAAAACTTTCCCATGTTAAACCACTGGTCGTCGGCCATTGGGGGACTACACCTGGCCAAAACTTTATTTATGTGCACCTGAACCGGGTCATCAATAAATACGACCTGAATATGTTTTATGTGGCTGGCCCGGGCCATGGCGGACCTGCCATTGTGGGCAATGTTTTCCTGGAAGGAACCTGGAGCGAGGTTTATCCGGCTATTACCAAAGATGAAGCCGGATTGAAGAAATTCTTTACCCAGTTTTCCTTTCCGGGTGGTATTTCCAGCCATGTTGCGCCCACTACACCGGGATCTATCCATGAAGGCGGCGAGTTAGGTTATTCACTTAGCCACGCTTTTGGTGCAGCTTTTGATAATCCCGATTTGATAGTAGCCTGTGTGATTGGCGACGGAGAGGCTGAGACAGGTCCGCTTGCCACAGCGTGGCAATCAAATAAATTCCTTAACCCGATTACCGACGGCGCGGTATTGCCTATTCTTCATTTAAATGGCTATAAAATTAGTAATCCAACCCTGCTTGCCAGAATTGAACACGAGGAATTAGAAAAGTTCCTGCAAGGTTGTGGCTGGACGCCTTACTTTGTAGAAGGCGACGATCCTGAAACCATGCACCAGCTAATGGCTGGGATATTGGATAAGGCAGTCGATGATATTAAAGCCTACCAACATAACGCCAGAGAAAACAATGATACCACCCGGCCACGCTGGCCAATGATCGTCCTGAGATCACCTAAAGGTTGGACCGGCCCAAAAATGGTTGATGGTTTACATGTGGAAGGAACGTTTCGCTCTCACCAAGTGCCGCTATTGGTAGATGCAACACATCCGGATCATGTAGCACAGTTGGAAAGTTGGATGAAAAGCTACAAACCCGAGGAGTTGTTTGATGAAAACGGTGCGTTGATGGCTGAACTGGCAGAACTCGCTCCGAAAGGGGACCGTAGAATGGGTGCGAACCCTCACGCCAATGGCGGTCTTTTGTTAAAAGATCTCCTTATGCCCGATTTTCGTTTGCACGCTGTGAATGTAGTTTCGCCGGGCGCTGTACAACTTGGAGACACCACGGTATTAGGAAAATTTCTGCGGGATGTCATAGAACTTAACCAGGATAACTTCCGTGTTTTTGGCCCGGATGAAACATTATCAAACTTATTAAGCGCGGTCTTTGAAGTCAGCAACAGGCAGTGGGATGCCAGGGAAGCCGAATATGATGAGTTTTTAGCACCGGAAGGGCGAATAGTAGATTCTCAGCTTAGCGAACACCAATGCGAAGGCTGGTTAGAAGGATATCTACTAACCGGCAGGCACGGTATTTTCAATAGTTATGAAGCATTTATCCGTATCGTCGATTCCATGTTCAGCCAGCATGCCAAATGGCTGAAGGTAACTAAAGAATTGCCGTGGCGCCGTAGTATTGCCTCCTTGAATTATCTGCTTGCCTCGCATGTCTGGCAACAGGATCATAATGGATTTACCCACCAGGACCCAGGTTTTCTGGATCATGTGATCAATAAAAAGGCGGATATCGTCCGTGTTTATTTGCCGGCCGATGCCAATTGTTTGTTGTCAGTCTTTGATCATTGTCTACGCAGCAGGAACTATGTAAATGTGGTTGTTGCCGGGAAACATGCATTGCCGCAATGGTTAACAATCGATGAGGCCGTGATCCACTGCACCGAAGGTATTGGCATATGGCAATGGGCTAGTAATGACCAGGAATCGGAACCGGATGTGGTGATGGGCTGTTGCGGTGACACGCCTACACTGGAAATATTGGCCGCTGTTTCCATCCTGCGCGAGCATTTGCCCGATTTAAAAATACGGGTGGTTAATGTTGTCGATCTGATGAAAATGCAATCGGCAAGTGAACACCCGCATGGTTTAAGCGATCAGGATTATGATTCGTTATTCACTAAGGATAAGCAAATTGTTTTTGGCTTTCATGGTTATCCATGGCTGGTACACCGTTTAACTTACCGCCGTACCAACCGTAATTTGCATGTACGGGGATATAAGGAAGAGGGTACGATAACCACACCTTTTGATATGCGGGTACAGAATGACCTGGACAGGTTTCACCTGGTACAAGACGTTGTTGACCGCGTACCCAACCTCGGTGCCAAAGGCGATTACCTGAAACAAATGATGAAGGATAAGTTGATACAACATAAGCACTTTATCGATGCGCACGGCATGGACATGCCAGAGATCCTCAATTGGAAATGGAATAGTAATAATAGCCAATGATTACTGAACAATTGATAAATACTGCCCGAGCCCTTGTTGCAAACAACAAGGGCCTGCTGGCTATGGATGAAAGCGTTGGAACCTGCAATAAACGTTTTGCAGCACTCGGTATACCGCAAACAGTTGAAATGCGGCGAAAATACCGGGAGCTGCTCGTTACTACACCCGGTCTTAGTGAAAGTATCAGCGGAGCTATATTGTATGATGAAACCATCCGGCAGGAAAAAGCCGACGGAACTCCATTTATTAAAGTTTTGGAGGCCGCTGGAATTATCCCCGGAATTAAAGTGGACATCGGCGCGAAAAAAATGGCCGGTTTTCCTGATGAGCGGATAACAGAGGGACTCGACGGGTTACGGCTCCGCCTTACTGAATATTATGAGATGGGCGCGCGTTTTGCGAAATGGCGGGCTGTGATAACTATTGGATATGGTATCCCAAGCCGGGGATGTATAGATGCAAACGCCGGTGCGTTAGCCCGCTACGCCGCTTTGTGCCAGGAAGCAGGGTTGGTCCCGATTGTGGAGCCGGAAGTATTGATGACGGGCAGGCACACCATAGAACGGTGCCTTTCTGTAACGCAGGAAGTACTTCGCAACGTTTTTGATCAGCTTTACAAACAAAATATTTTGCTGGAAGGTATGATACTAAAACCCAACATGATATTACCAGGATTAGACTGCCCGGCTCAGGAGTCCTTTGATCTGATAGCCGCAGCTACCGTAAAGTGTTTATTACGGATAGTCCCGGCTGCCGTTCCCGGAATTGCATTTTTATCAGGCGGGCAATCTGCCGAGTTGGCTTCTGCACGCCTGGATGCAATGAACGACAAATTTAAATTAAGCCTTCCATGGGTGCTTACCTTTTCATTCGGCCGGGCGCTACAACAACCGGCTTTGGCGATTTGGAATGGTAATGACGTAAACATACATGAGGCGCAAATGGCATTATACCATCGTGCCAACTGTAACCGGGCGGCTTGTGTGGGTAATTATAACAATGCAATGGAAAACATAGTTTAACAATCACTCCTTTATAAAATATGGAACATCAACATTCAGCAGATAAACAACCCGGTAAGGCGGATCCCCACATGCAGATGAACGGCCGTGATCACCATGCGATGATGATAGCAGATTTTAAGAAACGCTTTTACGTAGTGCTGGTTCTCACCCTGCCCATCATGCTTTTATCCAAAATGATCCAGCACTTCATCGGGGTAAACTGGTCGTTCAATGGGTCTTCTTATATTTTATTTGTACTCGCTACAATTGTTTTTGTTTATGGAGGCTGGCCTTTTTTCAAAGGCCTTATAGAAGAAATAAAAAGTAAAAATCCGGGCATGATGTTTTTGGTGGGCTTTGCCATCACCGTTGCTTACGCCTATAGCGTAGCCATTGTCTTTGGGCTAAAAGGGATGGATTTTTTCTGGGAGTTGGATACGCTTATCCTGATCATGCTTTTGGGGCATTGGATTGAAATGCGCTCTATAATGGGTGCATCAAAAGACCTGGAATTGTTAATACAGCTAATGCCTGCCGATGCGCACCTGGAAAAAGACGGAAAGGTACACGATGTGACAACAGATACGCTGAAAGAAGGAGATGTTATTGTTATTAAGCCCGGAGAAAAAGTGGCTGCTGACGGCATCATCGCCGAAGGTGAAAGTTATATCAATGAATCAATGCTCACCGGGGAGTCAAAGCCGGTTAAAAAACTCAAAGGCGATAAAGTTATTGCCGGATCAATTAACGGCAACGGTTCCTTCAAAGTTACGGTATCACACGCGGCAAAGGATTCTTATTTGTCACAGGTGGTCAAATTGGTCGATGATGCCCAAAATTCAAAATCTAAAACGCAATTAATGGCAGATACTGCCGCCAAATGGTTGACCTTTATCGCTTTAGGGACTGGTATTACCACGTTCTTGTTTTGGTATCTGACGGGACATCCATTGGCATTTGCGATGGAAAGGATGGTGACGGTTATTGTGATATGCTGTCCACATGCGTTAGGGCTGGCTGTGCCATTATTGGTTGCCAAATCAACCGCCTTATCTGCCAAAAATGGCCTGTTGATCAAAGACCGGACAGCATTTGAAAATTCAAGAAAAATCACCACAGTGGTATTTGATAAAACCGGCACACTGACTATAGGAAAATTTGAAGTGTCGAAGGTAGTGTCCTTAAATAAAGAGCTTAAAGAAAATGATATCATCCGGCTTTCGGCGGCGCTGGAGCAAAAATCAGAGCACCCTATTGCGACAGGGATTTTGCAAAAAGCAGTTGACCTTAAAATAACTGCCCCATCAGCCGAAAACTTTAAAGCTATTACCGGGCAAGGTGTTGAAGCGATGGTTGAAGGCAAAAAGGTAATGGTTGTTAGTCCCGGCTATCTGAAAGAAAAACATATTGATGTACCCGAGGGGTTTAAATCCAATGATACGGAGACAGTCGTTTTTGTGATTGTAGATAAAGCGTTAGCGGGCTACATCGCCCTGTCCGATGAGATCAGGCCGGAATCGGCAGGTGCCATTAAAAAGTTGAAGGAAAACAACATCAGATCCATCTTGCTTACAGGCGATAACACTAAAGTAGCGGAGAGTGTGAGTAAAACTTTAGGAATGGATAGTTTTTTAGCCGGTGTTTTGCCGGATCAAAAATTGGCGAAGATCAAAGAATTACAGTCAACAGGTGAATTTGTCGCCATGACCGGTGACGGGATAAACGATGCCCCGGCACTTGCTCAGGCAGACATTGGTATCGCGGTTGGTTCGGGAAGTGATATCGCGGCAAACACTGCCGGGATCGTTTTGGTGAACAGCAATCCTGATGATGTTGTCAATCTTATTCTATTCGGCAAGGCTACTTATCGCAAAATGATCCAAAATTTGGTTTGGGCCACAGGTTATAACGTGATCGCGCTCCCATTGGCCGCGGGAGTACTTTACAATCAAGGCATTTTATTGAGCCCTGCAATTGGCGCTATGTTAATGACCGTAAGTACTGTAGTAGTCGCCATCAACGCCAGTTTGTTAAAAGTAAAAACCATTTAGTCTTGGAACCCCATTATTGCTCAGGTTTAACATAGACTTTTTTGCCCCATTTAATTTTATCCCATATACGCTCATGGAAGAAATAAATAATGGTAGTGTAGATATTGCTCACTATGGTAAACCCCAGGGCTGTCTTTAATTTTCCGGTAAATAGGTAAACTGCGATAAAATCCAGCACAACAACGATCACCCTGTAACTGATTGTTTTTGCAATAGACCTTTTAAGCGTTTTTTCGGAACGGTATATTGGAGGAATAAGATTTTCGATCATGGAATATGTATTGGTGTTCGCAGTGCAGCATTTAAATGCATGTGCAAAGTTTCAGATTTTCAATTCATACCAGTTACATAACTTGCCTTAAAAGTTACATCATTCACACCAATTATCAGCTCTAACATCAAAGGTGTGAATAATGTAACTTATTCTAAGAATTGCGTAACCCTCTACAATCTCTAGCCCCCACCTTTGCATTGTATTTATTGACTCACATTTAAAATTATGTTTTATAACAACTTTGGTGGTATGAACTTCGTTTGGTGGATCATCTGGATGGTCATG
>NZ_JBSRZI010000033.1:0-2626 GCF_054057495.1 Mucilaginibacter sp. UYNi724
TTGATATTCCGGGGATGTTGACCACCTGATTCCGTGGCAAATTGACCAGGCAATTAGCTGGCGAACGATAGCAGCGAGAGCTGTAAAAGCGTTTTCAAAGTTAGTTATTAAAAGTGGTTATTGGTAACTTACCTCTTTATCATCAGTTCTTCGTTTCTTTCTCATGGATTCTCCTTTTAGCTCGATACGGTGTGCACTGTGTACGATCCGGTCCAGGATAGCATCAGCAATTGTCTTTTCACCTATCACATCATACCATTTACTTACAGGTAGCTGTGAGGTAATAATCAGTGAGGTCTTTCCATGCCTGTCTTCAATGATCTCCATCAGGGCAGCCCTGCTTTGCGCATCAAAAGGCTGAATACCGAAGTCATCCAATATCAGTAGTTCTTGCCGTTCTATTTTTGCTACTTCTTTGAGATAGGAGCCATCAGCTTTGGCCATTTTAAGCTTGGAGAATAACTTAGGTGTACTGGCGTAAAAGACCCTGTAGCCGAGTGTACAGGCCTGGTATCCGATAGCGGAAGCAATATAGCTTTTGCCGATGCCTGTGCTCCCTGTGATCAGCAGGTTCTCATTGCGCTCAATAAACGTACAGTCCGCCAGGCGCATGATCTGGTTGCGATCAATACTTCGGTCGGCATGATAGTGGACGTCCTCTACAGAGGCTTTGTAGCGGAACTTGGCGTAATAGATCTGCCGCTCGATACGCCTGTTATGGCGGTCATCCCATTCTGCATCCACCAGGTGCGCCAGTAGCTCATCTGCTGTATAATCCTCTGTTTTACCTGTTTCCAGTGTGCTTTGAAAAGCATGGTACATGCCGAAGAACTTGAGCTTCCGCATTTTGTCTAACGTGTTTGTGTTCATTTCATTGGTTATTTAAAAGGTTATTTGTAATAGTCTTCGCCTCTGATATTATCATGGCTGGGCATAGGCAGTTCATCCGCGAACAGGCTTTCCTCATACTGATCCATCTTCTTTTCGAGGATCATATGAATGGTCTTGTAGTTATAAACACCGTAGTGGAGGCCTCTTCTACAGGCCATGATCAGGCGTTCATTACCTACTTTTCGGGAGAAGCCAAGGATACCCAGGCAGGACTTATAAGCCTGCTCGGGATGTTGTTTACGATCGAATATATTATGGATATAAAGCCTGACATCTTCATGGATGGATGAGGCCCAGCCCAGGAACTTATCCTTTGACCAGTCGGCCACGAACTGGTGGGTGGAAGCCAGATGGTCTTTCTCAGTTGTATAAAGGTATAGTCCCCTTGTGCGTTTATGGATAGCGATACGCTCATAATGGTAAAAGGCTTCTACCGAAGAACTGGAATACAGCAGCTTGATCTTCCTGCCAATAAACCGGTAAGGGACGCTGTAATAATGTTTATCCGGCCCAAGACAAACATATCCGTTCTTCATCACGGTAGCATGGAACTGCTTTTTAAGCTCATAGCGCAGGACAGGTAAAGGGTTAAGTGCTTCCCGCTCGATCTCATCGAATTGCTGCCTGCGGCTGTAGTTCCTGCCTTGCAGGAACCTGTTGTTGTGCTCTTCGAGCACCACCCTTATGGCTTCGTTCAGATCCTTTAACGAGTGGTAAACTACTTTCCTCAAAGGGGCATAGATCCGGGTATACATGATCTTAACTGCACCTTCTACCAATGCTTTATCGCGAGGGCGGAACGCCCGAGCCGGTAGTATGGTGGTGCCGTAATGGTCTGCAAAGTCAGCGAATGTTTCGTTTAACGTGGGTTCAAAACGGCTGCTTTTGGTCACCGCAGCTTTCAGGTTATCCGGGACAATAGCATCAGGAACTCCACCGATATAATGCAGGGTATTCTCACAGGCCGTAATAAAGTCCTCCTTTTGCTGACTACTTACAGCTTCTACATAAGTGAGCTGGCTGGCTCCGAGTATAGCTACAAATACCTCAACGGTAATGATCTCGCCTGTGTCTTTATCGGTAATGCTAAGCTTTTGCCCTGCAAAGTCCACATACAGTTTATCACCTGCTTTGTGATCCATGTGCATGGTCGGGTTGACCCTGGCTTTCCATTGGGTGTAATAGAAGCAAAACTGGCTGTACTGATAGCCATCAGGGAACTCTTTATAATACTCGCCCCATAATATATGACGGTTAACGCCGGTGCGTTTAAGCTCTTTATCTACATGGGGAAAGCACCGCAGCATGGACTGCATACGGCCTGTAGGGGGCATCTCCCTGCTTTTTCCGAAGAAGTCCTCCAGCTCCTTATCGTTCAGCGCATCAACCTCCTCAAACGTAAAGCCACTATTCTTAAACGAGGCCAGGTACTTCTTAACGGTATTCCGGGACGTATCAGCCTGGGCAGCTATCGACATGATACTGCGCCCATTTGTGTACATCCTTATTATCTTTCTAATCTTACTCATGCTAATCGTAGTGTTGGCCATGCTTTTGGAGGTTATGTTAAACCTCGTAAAGATGGGTGCTTCTACAGCATTAGCTGCTCGTTCGGGGTGGTCAATTTGGCCCGGAATGCCTGGTCAGTTTGCCCCGGAATGGGGTGGTCAATTTGACGCGGAATCACTGGTCACATTCCGCCGGAATTGGGTGGTCAATATCAGCGGTATATCCA
>NZ_JBSRZI010000034.1:0-2605 GCF_054057495.1 Mucilaginibacter sp. UYNi724
TGGAGATTATGATGAATGAGACCACACCATTTCGGCGCAAGCTGACCCACTGTTTCGGGGCAAACTGACCATGGTATTTCGGGGCAAACTGACCCACCAAAACGCGTAGCAAATGCTGTAAAAGTAACCATCTTTTGAGGGTAAAAGACCCGTTCTAAGATGGCCAATTTGACAATCAGCATGAGTAAGATTAGAAAGATTTTAAGGATGAACAGCCAGGGTCGCAGCACGCGATTTATAGCTGCCCAGATTGATTCATCCCGGAATACCGTAAGAAAGTACCTGGCCGTCTTTAAGAAAAGCGGCTTTACCTTTGAAGAAGTTAATAGCCTGAACGATAAGGAACTGGAAGATATTTTCGGCAAGACCAGGGAAAACAACCAGCCAAGCAGCCGTATGCAATCCATGCTGCGCTGCTTCCCCCACGTCGATAAAGAGCTTAAAAAGACCGGTATGAACCGGCAGATCTTGTGGGAAGCCTATATCAAGGAGTTCCCCGAGGGCTATAAGTATACCCAGTTTTGCACGTATTACAACCAGTGGAAGACCAAGGTCAATCCGACCATGCACATGGATCACAAGGCCGGGGACAAACTATACGTCGATTATGCGGGTGAAAAGATGAGCTATACGGACAAGGAAACCGGTGAAGTCATTGAAGTAGAAGTCTTTGTAGCAATCCTTGGTGCCAGCCAGCTCACCTATGTAGAGGCTGTTATGAGCCAGCAAAAGGAAGACTTTATAGCGGCCTGTGAGAATACCCTGCACTTCATCGGGGGCGTTCCTGCCGCCATTGTGCCGGATAACCTGAAGGCGGCCGTAACCAAAAGCAGTCGCTATGAACCTACCCTCAACGAAACATTTGAAGACTTCGCAGATCATTATGGCACTACCATATTACCGGCGCGGGCGTACCGCCCGCGCGACAAGGCATTGGTAGAAGGGGCCGTTAAGATCATTTATACTAAGGTATACGCCCCTTTAAACAAGCATATCTACCATTCTTTAACAGAACTCAATACAGCGATCTGGCAGGCCCTGGAAGTCCATAACAGCCAGTTGCTTAAAGGCCGCAATTACAGCAGGATACTACAGTTTGAAGAGATAGAGCGTGGGACCTTGTCACCGTTGCCTGTCCTGCGTTACCAGTTCAAAAAACACTTTTATGCCAGGGTGATCAAGAATGGCCATGTCAATCTCGGCCCGGATAAACACTATTACAGTGTGCCTTACCGCTTCATCGGCAAAAAAGTCAAGCTGTTATACTCCCGGACCATTGTAGAGATCTACTACAATTATGAGCGTATCGCTTTACATCAGCGCGAAAAGAACCCCTATGGTTATACTACCGACAAAGAACATATGGCCAGCGCCCATCGCTTTAAAAGTGACTGGACGCCAGATATGTTCCTCAATTGGGCGACCTCCATCCATGAGGATGTCAGGCTATATATTCATCAGATACTGGAGCGTAAACAACACCCCGAACAGGCTTACAAATCCTGCCTGGGGATACTTGGCTTTGCAAAAAAAGCAGGGAACGACCGCTTAATAATGGCCTGTCAGCGAGGGCTCAGTTATGGTATTTATAGCTATAAAACGATACAGACCATATTGGAAAACAAGATGGACAATTATGAGGAAAGCATATTTGCCGATGAACTACCTATGCCTGATCATGGTAATATCCGGGGAAAAGACTATTACAAATAACCATTAAAACAACAATAACATGAACACAAGTACCTTAGACAAACTGCGGAAGATGAAGTTCTTCGGCATGTTTCATGCCTTTAAAAGCAGCATGGAAACCGGTAAAACAAACGATTATACGGCAGATGAACTGCTGGCCCACCTGGTAGATGCAGAATGGGACGATCGGCAGAACAGGCGTATCGAACGCACGATCTTATATGCCCGGTTCCGCTATAAAGCTTCAATTGAAGATGTTCACTATCATGCTGACCGAAGTATTGACCGCAACCAGATCATGCGCCTGGCGGATTGTACGTTTGTTGACCGCTTCGAGAACCTGCTGATCACCGGAAGTACCGGTATCGGTAAAAGCTATATTGCTTCTGCCGTGGGCTACCAGGCCTGTGTATTGGGCTACCGGGTATTGTACACCAGTACCCCTAAACTGTTCGCTAAACTAAAGATGGCCAAGGCGGATGGCTCCTACATGAAAGAGCTGGCTAAGATCGAAAGACAGCAATTGCTCATACTCGACGACTTCGGTATCCAGCCTTTTGATGCACAAAGCAGGGCGGCACTAATGGAGATCATTGAAGACAGACACGGTAAAACCTCGCTGATCATCACTTCACAGTTGCCGGTCAGTAAATGGTTTGAGGTGATCGGTGAAAAAACGGTTGCTGATGCGATCCTGGACCGGATCGTTCATGATGCTCACCGCATCGAACTAAAGGGAGAATCTATGAGAAGAAAACGTAACGTAGAACCGGAAAACAGCCATTAATGAAATTACCTTTTAAATAACTATTTTTGTACATGCTTTTATAGCATTTGCTGCAACCCAAAAGTCAGCTAACCCCTGGGTCAATTTGGCCCGAAATAGGGTGGTCTCTATCTCCATAATATACAC
>NZ_JBSRZI010000035.1:0-1352 GCF_054057495.1 Mucilaginibacter sp. UYNi724
TGAGTAGTCCTGAAATAGGTTGACTGTTTTTGATTACACAAACATTGATAAAAAAGCTCAAACATTCACCAAAGATGTTTGAGCTTTTTTGTTGTAGGACTTTAGTTTAATTTCTTTTTGCTGATGCATCTGAACAGGTGTTAACATATGGCAGCTCAGATGCGGCCTGCTGTTGTTATAAATCTTAATGCTTTGAGCCGTTTGATGCATTGCTTCGTTAATATTATTTAGTTGTTCTGATAAACCAAACTCGTCTTTAAGAATCCCGTTCACACGTTCGGCAATGGCATTCTCATATGGGTCGCCATTCTCTGTCATACTGATAGTGATATGGTTGCCTTTTAGGTAGTCCGTGTAAAGCTTGCTGCAATACTGTAATCCTCTGTCCGAATGGTGGACGAGTGCCTGGTCATTATATTTCCTGTTCGCTATTGCCATTTGCAAAGCTTTTAATGTAGATACTGCCTCCATGTTTCCGCATAGTTCATACCCCATGATTTGCTTGGAATAGGCATCGGTGATCAAGTGCAGGTATCCATGGCCGTCTTCATTTGTATCGATATAAGTAATATCAGCTACCCATACTTGTTCGGGGCGCACAAGTTCTACACCCTTGATCAGGTTAGGATATTTGCGCATCCAGTGCTTCGAGTTAGTAGTAACGGTATATCGCCTTCTTTTACCAACCAATAGCCCTTCGATCTTTAGCAATTGAAACAACTTGTCTCTGCCGATACCAAGTTCCCCTTTCAGCAGATGATGCAACTTTCGGGTTCCCAGCCGTGGCATCTGTCGGCGCACGCCAAGCACTAAGGCTTTGGCTCGCTGTTGTTTGTTTACTACTGAATGATGTTGGGTTTGAGCCTTATAATAAGCTTGTTTGCTATAGCCAAACAACTCACAGAACAAACTTACTTTTCTTGGGTAGGTTCTGGCAAGCTCACGGATCGTTTGGCTTCGTCTTTTTTTAAGATGCTGATCCCTTCTTCTTGTTCAGCGATCTCGATCAGCTTTTCATAAGCAACCAACTTTAGTTTAGCATCCGCTAACTGCGTCTCCAGATCTTTAATACGTTGTTTCTGTGGGTCTTTCATGGGGCGGCCCAATGCTCTTGCCTTTGGGTAGTGCAATTTACCATACCTGCGGCACCATTCCAATACCCGGGAGTTGCCTTTTATGCCATACTTGGCTTGAATCTGGTCTTTGTTCAATAGCCCCCGCTCATACTCGGCTACCACCGAGCGTCTGAAAGCCTCACTATACTTTAAATGCGAGGCTTCACCTTTTACTTTAACTACCTTGTAACTCATTTTGTTGACCATTTATTAGTCAACTTTTTTCAGGACGAGACA
>NZ_JBSRZI010000036.1:0-1142 GCF_054057495.1 Mucilaginibacter sp. UYNi724
TTACGTTTTCTTCTCATAGATTCTCCCTTCAGTTCGATGCGGTGCGCATCATGAACGATCCGGTCCAGGATCGCATCAGCAACCGTTTTTTCACCGATCACTTCAAACCATTTGCTTACCGGTAACTGTGAGGTAATGATCAGCGAGGTCTTGCCATGCCTGTCCTCAATCAGTTCCATTAGTGCAGCCCTGCTTTGTGCATCAAAAGGCTGGATACCGAAGTCATCCAGTATGAGCAGCTGTGTCCTTTCCAGTTTAGCGAGTTCTTTGATATAGGAGCCGTCTGCCTTAGCCATCTTCAGTTTGGCGAATAGCTTAGGCGTGCTGGCATAAAATACCCTGTAGCCCAGCATACAGGCCTGATAGCCGATGGCAGAAGCCACATAGCTTTTACCGATACCGGTGCTGCCGGTAACCAGTATGTTTTCATTGCGGTCAATGAAAGTACAGTCTGCCAGTCGCATGATCTGGTTGCGGTCGATACTTCGGTCGGCATGATAATGAACGTCCTCTACAGAGGCTTTATAGCGGAACTTGGCATATTGTATCGTTCGTTCGATACGCCTGTTTTGCCGGTCGTCCCACTCTGCATCTACCAGGTGGGCCAGCAGTTCATCTGCTGTGTAATCATTTGTTTTACCTGTTTCCATGCTGCTTTTGAAGGCATGGAACATGCCGAAGAACTTCATCTTCCTCAGCTTTTCTAATGTACTTGTGTTCATGTTATTTGTTGTTTAATGGTTATTTGTAATAGTCTTTCCCTCTGATATTGTCGTGGTTAGGCATAGGCAACTCATCAGCAAACAAGCTTTCCTCGTAGCCGTCCATCTTGTTCTCCAGGATGGTTTGTATGGTTTTATAGTTGTAGATGCCATAGCTGAGCGCACGCTGGCAGGCCATCGTTAACCGTTCGTTACCTGCTTTCTTGGCGAAGCCAAGAACACCCAGGCAGGACTTGTAAGCCTGCTCCGGGTGTTGCTTCCGGTCAAGGATCTTAAGGATATACAGCCTGACATCCTCATGGATGGATGCAGCCCAATCCAGGAACTTATCAGGTGTCCAGTCGGTTACAAAGCGGTGTGTAGTGGCCATGTGGTCTTTATCGGTTGTATAGCCGTAAGGGTTCTTTGCCCGTTTATGCA